>JAUUZM010000202.1 GCA_030589965.1 Bacteroides sp. | reverse complement strand
GTATTCAAGTACCCTGGCAAGGGTAAGCACGGATATCAGTATCCCGCCTACCAAAGACAACAGGAAATTCCCGTTTACAGCCTTCCAGAAAGAAGGGATTCCCTCCTTCCACAAGGTACTGATGGTACCGTAATTGATATTCTTGATAGAATTTATCAGTTCTTCATAAATACCAGTAATAAAGGCAATGGTTCCTCCGGATACACCGGGTACTACATCAGCTGCTCCCATACCCATTCCCTTGAGAAGGATGAGGCCGAAATCGCGTAAACTTCTTTTACTCATAATTTTTTATCGTGAAGAGATTCAGGAAGAAAATCAAAAAATGTATCGCCTCTCAAACCAAGACGAAGGCTTTCAAGGGCTACTACTTCCCCAGGGGCAATATTACCCAGGCTGACATTGCATCCCATGGTCTGAATAAACCATGCCTGCTGGCTTTTCAAAGGTGCCTCCCAGAGCACATTATCCATTTTTACCTGCTCAAAAATATCATTAATCAGCTCTGTATTGGCTGAGCCGTCTTTCTTATAAATTCCTATGGTACCACTTTCCCTGGCCTCTCCGATGACTTTCCAGGATCCTGCTTCCAGCTCGGATTTCATCATGCCCACCCATCGATCGTTCGAAATTTCAACGCCAACTACTTTTGAACCCACTTCGGATATCACGGTCACCTGAGAAGAAAGCTGACGGATATATTCAAGTTTGGAATCATGTGGCATGGCCATGGATCCGTCAGAGACTTCGACCATTTCCATTTTATAATGATCAACATACTTTCGAAATTCCTCAAATTTCCCCCGGATTTCAAACAGTTCAAACAGGGTACCCCCGAAATATGGTATTAATCCTGCTTCCTTATACAAACGGATTTTTTCTTCCAATCCTTTTGTTACCAGAGCTGTACCAAATCCGAATTTTACGAGATCTGTATATTCTGCGCTGGAATTGATAAAATCTTCCGATTCACGAATACTTAGTCCCATATCCATCATCATGGTTAATCCTGATTGCCTGGGCTTTACTGTCCTTTCAGGAATATATGGCAAATCTGGTTTCATAAAATAAAAGTTTATTGTTGTACAGTCTTTTAATCAATGGTGTCAGTCACTTAGTTTCGTTTACCCGGATTTCTAGAGGGAAGGTATTTCTCGAGCAGAACTTTATACTCCTCGATATCGGGTATAGATGGACTCACCTTAACCACTACCCTATGCCCTGAATAATCAAGTTTCAATCCCGTTTCAAAAAACTTCAGTGATTGTTCGAAATCTCCTGCCTGATGATAATAGGCGGACAAATAAAAATTTACAATTCCAATATCGAAGGTATGGGTGTAGGAATCCTTAAGAGTATCTATTGCCTTATGGACAGATCCTTGCTTAAAAAGGAGATGTGCCAGGTTAATCCAGGCCTCATCATCATAAGGATCCAGTTCACAGGTCCGGCTGTAAGCTGAAATGGCATCTGTGTTTTCATCCAGGTTGGAATGAATATTACCCAGTGTAAACCAGAAATCCGGATTATCATCATCGAGGGATATTGCCTTCTTCACATGAAACAGGGCATCACGGTACAGTTTCTGAAAAAGGTAGCAAACCGCAATCCCATACCAGCTCTCTGAAAATCCAGGATCCACCTCGGTAGCCTTCTGGTACCAGACGATGGCTTCATCATATCTTTCAAGCTTCTCAAGAGATTCCCCCAAATAGCAGTGGGCAAGTACATTTTCCGGCTCCAGCTCTATACAATCCTTATAGGTTTCGATTGCCTCCTTATATTCACTGAGGTTGGCCAGGGCATTTGCTTTATTAAAAACCGCAGAAGAATACTGGTCATTTATGGCTATTGAATAATCATAGCATTCCACAGCCTTTTTGAAGTTTTCCTTCTTAAAATACAGGAGTCCCAGATTATACCAGACATTCTCTGAAAAAGGTTCCCGGTCCAGGTAAGCCTCATAATACATAACACTCTGGTCAAAATTATGCAGCCTGTCATAGCAATATGCAAGATCATAAAGTACATTGAGTTTTCCCGGTATCCTTTTATTTGCTTTCTCAAGGTATTTGAGGGCCGTTTTGTACTGGTTTACATACTGGAATGAGAGGGATATATCATAGAGTATCTCATCCACATTTTCATAGCTCAGTTCCAGGGCCTTCTCAAACGCATTTTCCGCCTCGGTCACTTTTCCAAGCTGGTTCAGGATCATACCCTTGAGCATTAAAACCTCGTTGCTTGATTCGGACTGATGTTCCAATTTTTCAACCATGGAGAGTGCCTGCAGGGATTCCCCTTTCTCGGCATAGACCTGGGCTTCCTTTACCTGCAAAGAAGTAGAACCAGGATGCTGGTTCTTCCCGAAACGCACAGCATCAAAAGCCTTTTTGAAATGATTGGTATCCAGGTAATGGTCGATGATCCTCTCAAACTCATGGACATCAAAAAAAGATGCTCCAACCTGGTTGAGCATATTCTCGAATCGATTAATTATTTCCTGTAATTCCCTGTCCTCCTGAAAATAATCCTTTTCCTTGTCCATCCGTCAACATTAAAATTTCGCTGCAAAAGTAGTAATAATCTTACATACTTTTCAATGATGCAATTATTTGATTCGCCACAGTTTTCAACTCCGCATCATAAATGCTTTCCACGCTCTGTTTCAACTGTTTAAGTTCATTTAGGAGTTCAGGCCTATCAACCAGGGAACGGTCCAGATTATGCAGAGTTTCCTCCATCAGGTCAAACTGCACATTAATATGCCTTATTGTCCGTTGCTGTTCCATACCATTCCTGAGACCGATTATGGAGGCCAGTGCAGAATAATAAGCATCGTTAAAAACATAAAGTTCAGTGGTGATAATCTCCCCGAATCCTGATACCAGAACCTTATAAATAGATATATCCGGGTTGTAATCCCCTGTGTTCCACATAAAATCAGCGGCTGTAGCCATTCGCAGCTTCATGATTTCAGATGAAAGTGGTGCATTCACCAGCATCTTACCATTTCCTTCCAGCAATGCAAAGGGATCTGAAAAATCTACTGCAAATGGATCGAATAGACTCAGGCTGCGTAGTTTCATATGATTCCCGTTCATACTCAGAGTGTCAAAGGACAAATCACTCAGGCTTCCCAATGTATTATCCATCAGGACAAGTTCCCTGCCTGAAAGTTCCTGATAGCGCTTAAAATCAACCTTGCTGATATCTGCACTACGGATAGATGGTCCTGTCCACAGGAATTTCAGGTCTTCAGGCAATTTTGAAGCCAGGTCTACTAAATACCGTTCTGCCTGTCCCCTGCTCAATCCCAGTTCATTATTCGAATACCATGGTGATAAAAATTCTATTCCAATTCCCCGATCAATACCATTCCTCCAGGAGAGTACAGAGCGGATCATTTCCAGGTGAGCTGCCTGTAGATTTAAATAATTCTCATTATCCTTTTGGGAATACAAATTATAATTCCCTTCCGGGGAAAGGGGAAGGTGATCATTCGTACAGAGGACAAGCGTTGTAGCACCGGCCTTCAATCCCTCATGCAATTGCACCTTCAGCCTCTCCATGCTGGCATCCCCTGAGTGGGTCCATCTCTCCCTGAGATCTGTATCGAGGGAATCGACCATTGCCCCTTCCGGAAGAAATGCATAGGGATTAACCATTTGAGCCAGTGATAGCATTTCAGTTGTACGGTTTTCCTTTCCAATGGCTTTTAATCCATCCAGGTAAGCCGTACTTTCCTGTTGCCAGAGTGTTTTTGAACGATAGTAATCGAGATATGCAAAGTTGAGTTTCATACCGGCCATCTCGGTGAGATGAGGAATATAGTCTATCGTATTGGATGCAGCTGTAACCGGTGAAACCATAAAGGCTCTTTCATGTATATCAGGGAAATCTCTTATATCTGCCCGGTAAAATAAAAATCCGTCCAGCATTTGAATGGCTGTTGCAGCTGCATAAAAATCTCCCCTGGCAGATGCCCCGGACAAATGAATAAGATTTGAGTTTAGGGTATCCGTTCGAATAACATAGCCCTGAAGATTCTCCATACCCCTGGCAAGTGACCTATCTCCAAGGCTGAATATGAGTCCCCCTTCCCCAATCTCACCGGGATCACCTCCTGCAATAATCTGAATTCCCTGGATGCTGTCTGTCCCGAAGTGTTTCGCGAACACACCGTCAATTTTAGATTTCAGGAGGTCTGCAGCTGCACGGGTCTGTTTCTCACTTTTGAGGGGGATCAATATGATTGGCAATGGAAGAGTGTCCGATCCTTCGAAATGAAATTGATATGGCTCTGCGCTCTTTATTTCTTTCGGTGTAGGCAGGATAAGCTCCAGTTTAGCCAGGGAAGTATCAACTAATCTTGAAGTTCTTTCAAGAGGGGTGAAATTTCTCCTCCCATACCTTAAATCTACATCATCAATCCACATGGTCCCGCTCCCCCGTAAACCAAGATATACCTTGACATATCTTGCCTCATCGGGTATATCTCCTTTGGTGAAAAAATTATTACTGCTTCGACCCTTTACTGAGGTCCATCCCAGGCTGTCAATATACCAGAAATCCGAAAATGCATCCGACTTACGTATGTAGCCGGCTGATTCCTGCCCAAGGTTTGGATTTTCACTAAGAAGAAGGCGGTTCTTATCATAAAAAAGAATCCTAATATCAATGCCAACACTCATTCTCCTGCCCTTTCTCACTCTTGGAGGTTTAATATCCGACAATCTGATCCAAAAGGAGAGATCATAGTTACCAGGTATGACCCTGATAAAATCTGAAATGATACCAGCTCCCTTTCTGTCGTATGGTTCTGCATGGTCCCGATGAATTTGAATGGAATGTGAACCTGATCGTACCTCATCAGCCGTTGGTTCAGATGTTGAATCAAATACCCAGGTAACATTCTCTCCCATCATTGTCCAGGCCGTAATATTACTGGAGTGAACAGCGCTGTCAACGTCAATAGATCTCCCGAATTCGAATGAAGGATTTCTAACAAGGTTACCCCTGTCGGCTTGCATTATTCGTTGCCGTATCGGAATGGATGAAAAGTCTGAACTACTCCATCCCTGGCCGGTGGGGGGTGGACTGTCCTCTTCTGCACATCGATGAAACAAGGTGATTACCAGCAGAAGGCCGGCAAAAAAGATAAATTTTCTGTTTACAGAGCTACATGACATGTTCCGGAAGTCTTCTTGTAAAAATAACTGAATTCCGGATTTAATCAAATATAAAACCGAAACGAAGAGCAACTCGGTTCATTTGTTTTTCCAGATTCACAACATCATTGTTCCAATCCTCTGTATAAACTGACCTCAAACTTTGGTAGCGGTATACCAGGGAAATAGACATGGCACTGTGAACTCCAGTGCGTATCATGGTACCAACCCCAACGGCAAACATAATCCCCCCCTTGTTCTCGGTCGACGCTCCCCATTGTCCTCTGGACTCTTCAATCGGGATTGAATAGCCGAAGCTTGCCTTGAGAAAGGGACTGACATGGTTTTCGGCAAGGGCATAGGTAAAATCTGCATAAAGGGGTAATACTGTGTGACCGTAAAATTCAAGTCCGGTTCCTATCCCCGGATAATATTTCCCGCCAAATTTATAACCGTTGACCATCTGTATACTGAAAGCAACATTATTTGAATTACCTGATCCAATTAGCAACCCCAAATCAGTTTTGTTAAAATACCCCTGAACAGAAGGTTCCTTTCCATAGCGCATGGTCTTCATATTAATCTTCTCCTCCTCTATCCTGTTGATCTCCCCTTTTGGAAAGAATCTTGTATTCAGACAAAGGGTTTCAAGCCGAATCTTATCCGGATCAGGGCTTTCCCTCATGTGTCCCTTGAAAACCTCACCACTGTTGAGGTAAATGACATCTACTACCCGTTTCTGAGCTGAGAGTCCGGCAGGTATCATAATTAAAAGCAGGGGTACCAGAAAATAAGGTACAGCCAGGCGCAGTAATGACCTGAACTGGATTTGCATTAAAGATTTCATGGGCAGAGGCAGTTAATGGTTCATGTTCATCGAATAGATGATCACCTGGCGGGATTGGTTGCGTAGCTCAGACAACATTTCTTTCCGGTTCCCATTTCATGAACCAGAATTTAATGTCTTCTTCTTTATTTTCCCAGTAATGGAAGGTTTCAAAACCAGATGAAACCCGAAAAACAGGAAGTAGTTGAGGGCGATGAGAAGTGTTTAACGTCAAATCCTATTGGACAAATGCT
>JAUUZM010000277.1 GCA_030589965.1 Bacteroides sp. | reverse complement strand
ATGGGACAGGCTCACAGAATTCTTTAAGGAGCCCTATGCATCTGATATTCCTGGATATTTTGATGGCTCGTATTTTATGAATGCCATCAATAATTTGCTTCCCCAATCACTGGACGAACTGTTACAGGAGAAATTTATTTCTGATTACAAGGGGAATGGAGAAACTGAACTTAAGGATGCCATACAGGAGAACTCCCTGCTAAATTTTACTCCTTCAGCCCCGGTACTTCTGATACACGGGGATGCAGACATGACGGTTCCCTTCTCAAATACGGCCTCAGCCCTGGATTTCTATAGAAGCAATGGGAAAACGAATGTCGATTCACTTATGGTTATAGGAGACCATGTAGGAGCTGCCGGGGCAGCAATCATAGGGGCAATGCTCTGGTTTGAATCCCTTGAAAATTAATAGCTATTCTATTCCAGCTTCCTGATTCTGACCTCAATATCAATGCCTTTAATGGTTTTTCTGTCACCATTCTTCATTATCATAGCATCCTCAAAACCATCCAGCTTCTCGATACAGATCTGGGACATAACGGCAGGGCAATCCTTTTTCCTGATAAGATTAATTGCTGTCAGGTCAAGATGGTCTTCATTTCATTAATTTTTTCCCCATTTAAGGGGAAGGCCGGTTAAAAGTCTTGCTGAATTTTTGATTTTCACAAGTCTCTCTTGTGGGAATAAAACAGTAAATTTAACACTGATGAAAACACTTCAGATATTGTCTTCGATTTTTATTTTTGGAATATTCCTGGATTCCTGCAGCCGGGCAGGGGAAGATTCTCCAATAGAGCCATCGCCAGAATACAGGTTGGTGAATTTACACTATGAAAACTCGGGTGGAGACATGGGAATTACTCATTTCTACTACGATCAGGATGAAGTAAACTATATGGCTGTATGGCAATTGGCTGACAGCACAAGAAGTTCGGTTAATCATCATGCTTTTGATTCTTCCGGAAGGCTGATCCTTAAATCCAGGAAATTCAATGACGGTATCACTACTGTTCAACATTTCAATTATGATCCTGCAGGGAATCTCAGCTATGAAGATTTTTCACGATCCGATAATGTTACCGGGAGGGTTGATTACATTTATGGAGAAGATGGACGGATCAGGTATGCAGACTGTCAGGGATTGAACGCATGGTTTTATGGTAAGCTTGTCTATTCCTGGGATGGTGACCTAAAGACCGGAGCAGATATTGTTAGGGATTCTGTCTCTGTAGGTAGGGTAACTTATGAGTACGATGATGGAAGGCTGGTGTTTGAGGAGTGGGACTTCAACGGGGAATGGAGCCAGGTTTTTCGATATGAATACCAAAAATCCAATCCAAGGACCCATACCTCATCCAATGTATTTATCAGAGAGAGTCCATGGTTCCGGGTATCATCTGAATCTTATGACTTCAACGGGGAATCAGGAGGTCCATCGTTTTATGAATACGATGAGAGCGGGAAACTGGTAAAAAAGGAATTTATACGTTCGGACGGACTCAGTACCTTAACGAGATATGATTATGATACCACCGGCTCACTGGATCATTCGCTTAGGGAATACGAGGACGGAAGGGAGACAGATTTCCTTTACTGGTACAGCGTGGAGCGAAAATTATTGGTAAAAACCTTTCAATGCACCGATGGATCTTCCGGATCAGAGACATACAGATATAAAGACGGGGTATTGATCAGGGGAGAATATGTTAATATGGATGCCTGGTTGAACGGGATCCTCGATTTCAGATACAGCGATGAAGGAATATTAATCTCGGCAGATTTTTCTGCAGATGAAGGTAATAATGCCCATCTCGATTTCTCATATGACCGGAATTTTAACCTTGAAAAAATCCACTGGATATTTAGTTCCGGACATACACAGATCTATTATTTTAACTATGAACCTCAGTAATTCAGACCTTTTGTGATACCAGGGATAGTTTACTGTTCTTCCTCCTCGTTCTGAGCATCTGCTTCCCTGGCAGCCTTTTTCTTTGATTTTTTCGAGAATGCTCTTACCATTCCGCTGTGCTGTAATGCTTCAGAGGCTTCCCTGATTTCAATAAGAGTTTCATTCAGATTGCGGAGGGCAATATCAAGACTGTCAGCGAAAACAGAATCAACCATCATTTTGTTGAAGGCTCCCTGTCCGGTATTCATGGTTTCTGTGATTGCGATCAGGTTGCCGGTTACTGATTCCAGATTCCGGGTACTTGCGATCAGGTTTTCGCTGGCTTGATAAATATTTACAGTAAAGGCTGTATCTGTAAAAAGTTTTCCAATAACCCCTTCACCACGGTTCACCTTGTCTGTTATGCCTTCAAGATTGGCTGATATTCCTGCGATATAGCTGGCGGTGGAATCAAGGTTACCGGCAAATTCCGAATCGGCCATGAGTTTTCCTATAAATCCTTCCCCTTGGCTTACCCCATCTGATAGTTTTCTCAGGTTCTCACTTGTTTTAGCAAGGTTGGCAGCAAATGCTGTATCTGTAAAAATCTTTCCAAAAATGCCCTCTCCCTGGTTCATTTTACGTGTAATATCGATCAGGTTACCGGATACAATTGCAATCCTTTCGCTGGAGATTTTTATTTCCTTCAGGATCTCATCTGCTTCAATTGGTGGTTGGGAGGGAATCTGGTCATTTTGTTCAATGGAGGCCTGGTCCGGACTTCCTGGAAGAAGGATCAGTATCCTGGAACCCATAAGTCCCTGTGTACCTATTGTGGCAGTAGAATTTTTCTTAATAAAAGGAGTGACCTTTCTGTCAATAGCCATCTCAACAAGCACCGATGAATCGGAAAGAATGGTCAGTTTGCTGACTGCCCCAACATCGATTCCTGTAAAACGGATATTGGCTCCTTCTCTGAGTCCAACTACATCCCTGAACACAGTCGAAACTTTGACACTGGTGCTGAACATATTCTGCTTACTTCCAATCAGGTAGAATATGATAATAAATAGAATCACTCCCCCGGTTATATAGATACCGAGTCTGATATTAGATTTCCTTGAGTTTTTCATTTATATGGATTTACATAAAGTAATTTCTTACAATTTCATCCTCATGGTTTACCAGTTCATCAAAGGTTCCCCGGGCTATAAAATTCCCGTTTTCAAGGATCACGATCCGGTCTGAAACCCTCTTTGCACATTTCATATCATGAGTAACCACCATTGATGAAACATTATATATTTCCTGGATCCTGACGATAAGCTCATTTATATCCCTTGAGGTGTATGGATCCAGTCCAGTTGTAGGTTCATCATAGAGAATTATCTCGGGTTGCAGGACCAGCGTTCTGGCAAGTCCGGCTCTCTTCCTCATCCCTCCTGAGAGTTCTGAAGGCATTTTATTGATATCATCCAGAAGATCCACACTTTTCAGGGTGCTCTCCACCAGTTCCTGCATTTCAGCCTGGCTCAGTTCCTTTTTATTTCTCTCAAGAGGGAAAAGCAGGTTCTCAGCCAGGGTCATGGAATCATACAGAGCCCCTTCCTGGAAAAGGTAACCAACCCTGGTCCTCATCTTGTTCAGTTCATCATCTTTCAGTTTAAGGACCTCATCTCCAAGCACTTCGATATGGCCAGCCTCCGGTGTGATGAGGCGAACAATACATTTTATCATCACGGATTTACCTTGCCCTGACCGGCCAAGTATGCTCATGGTCTCCCCCCTGAAAAGCTTTAGCGAAACTCCCTGAAGAACCTTTTTTTCATCAAATGTTTTATACAGGTCATTAACCTCTATAACGGCTTCCTTATTTTTTGATTTTTCTACCATATAAGAAGCTCTGTTATCTGAACCGCGATCAGATCCAATATGAAAATTACAAGCGAAGAAATCACCACTGCAGTGTTGGCAGAAACTCCAACACCCTGGGTGCCGCCGGTAGTATGATAGCCCTTGTAACAACTTATTACCCCTATGGCAAAACCGAAGAAAAAAGATTTGATGGTTGCCGGTATCAGGTCGAAGTACCATAGCTGGTCTATCGCCTGGGCGAGAAAAAGTTTCAGCGAGATTGAATTTCCCATATTCACCCCGACAAAAGAACCAAGGAAGGCCACCCCGTCTGAATACAAAACAAGAATAGGCAACATCAGGGTGGTTGCCAATACTCTTGTGGCCACCAGGTAATTCATAGGATTGGTGCCGGATACTTCCATGGCATCAATCTGGTCTGTTACACGCATGGAACCCAACTCGGCTCCAATACCTGAACCGACTTTCCCTGCGAATATCAGTCCGCCGATCACAGGTGAGATTTCCCTGATAATTGCCACCATGATCACTCCGGGGAGCCAGGCATCTGCACCCAGTTCTGCCATCACAGGACGGGTTTGCATGGTAAGAACAAGTCCCATAATAAACCCGGTAATACTTATCAATCCCAGTGTCTTCAGTCCAATTACATAACACTGCCTCCAGAACTCAGTCCACTCGAACCTGCCCCGAAAAGTTTCACGGAGGACTCTCCCGGCAAAACGGGTAGTATCTGCAAGCTCCCAGAAAAACTGCTGGAACCTGCTTTCAACATTGTTGTTGGACTCCTTCTCTGCCATTATATTAAGACGAGTGAATTAAGCAATTATTCTTCCCGTTATATAAAAATACGAAAAATACCTCCAAGTAGAAGCAATTCGGATAAGTAAGGTCAGGCGGGATTTCAGTTTACCCT
>JAUUZM010000230.1 GCA_030589965.1 Bacteroides sp. | reverse complement strand
TTGTAAAAATACAGAGATGCAGCAACAAGGTCAACAACTATCCAGATCAACCAGTGTTCCAGAATTTTCCGGGCCAGCATCCAGGTTGCAATAATGCTTGCTGCTGTCGTAAATCCGTCCCCCCATGCGACATCCGAGTCGGTAAAAAAGGTAAGGATAGCAACGATCCCAATGAAAAGGACCCCTCCGATCCCTGATAGTTTCCATGCAAGGGATCGTGTAATTCTTGAAACCTGTAATTCCTTTTGACTACCCCCATTTTTACTTCCTCTGATCCAATACATCCAGCCATAAATACTGATACCCAGGTAGTAGACCTGGAGTCCCATGTCAGCATAAAACTTGCTACTGAGAAATATCCATATAAACAGGGCTGATGAAATAATCCCGAATGGCCAGAGCCAGATTATCTGGCGAACAGAAAAATAAAGATAGATAAAGCTTGTAATGACACCCAGTACTTCAATAAAATTATCGAAAAGCCAGCCTGATAACATCTATCTGAAATCCTGTTGAAGAGCTTGATTAAGACCAGGGCCATCCAGCACTTCAATGGCTTTTATAACACTTGGATTATCCTGGTTAATGATCTCATAAAATTCACTTGTATTCCAAAGATCACGGGCCATATAAGCCTTCATAAGTGATTTAATATACCTGGAAGAGACTTCAAAATCATCCTCATTGAATGGGAGATCCTGATCTGCAGCATATTCAGTAAGTTCATCGACGATTTGTTTGCCAACCTTGAATTTATCACGGAATTCCGGGAATGTCGGGTATTTACCTAATAATTCACTGCGGTGATCATCTACATATGAAAGTACAAAGAAGTTGAGAATTCCCTTTTGCACCAGTTTACTGTAATAATTGCTGATAAAGCTGGTATCGAGCGGCACAAAATAATCAGGCATTATTCCACCACCTCCGTACACTGGTCTCTGGTTTACCAGGGTTTTGAATTTCTGAGATTCCGGAAAATGTACACTGTCAGCACTGGAGAGTTCACCATTATTGAACCTGTTAATCAGGTCCTTTGAATATTCCTCAAACCCATCTTCGTAGGGTTTCTGAATCAGCCTGCCCGTAGGCGTATAATACCTTGCTATGGTGAGCCTGATCATCGAGCTATCAATCAACAGCATAGGATTTTGTACGAGTCCCTTTCCAAAAGACCTTCTCCCTACAATCACTGCCCGGTCCCAATCCTGCAAGGCACCTGCAACAATTTCACTGGCTGAAGCCGAGGTCTGGTCGATAATAACAACCAGGCGTCCATCTTCCAAACTTCCTCTTGATGAAGCATAATAGTTTCTCTTTGGCTGGGATTTTCCTTCGGTATAAACAATGAGTTTTCTATCATCCAGGAACTGATCAGAGAGTTTGATGGCAACATCCATATAACCTCCCCCGTTCCCGGAAAGATCAAGTATCAGGTCTTCCATACCTTCCTTTTGCAATGCTGCAGAAGCAATTCTGAACTCCTCCATGCTTGTAAAAGAAAAACGGTTTAGCTTAATATAGCCTACCTTATCCTGTATCATATAAGAAGCATCCAGGCTGTAAATAGGAATTTTATCCCGGGTAATCGTGAATTCCAGTAATTCTGAAACTTTCCTGCGTTGAATGGAAATGCTTACCCTGCTTCCTTTTTTGCCTCTTAGTTTATCAAATACATCGGAATTAGTTACCCCAATGCCGGCAATATTTTCCCCTTCCACCTTGATAATCCTGTCACCTGAATGTATCCCAACCTTTTCCGAGGGTCCGCCAGGTATTGGATTAATAACAAAAATGGTATCATTCAGAATATTAAAACTGATGCCGATTCCTTCAAAATTCCCCTGTAGGGGTTCAGACATTGCCTTAACCTCCTCAGCCGTAAGATAGGTGGAGTGTGGATCAAGGGTTTGCAGCATTTCAACAATGGCAGTTTTAACCAGTTCTGGCGGACTAACAGTATCCACATAGTATTTATCAATCCAGTTTAATGCCTGGCTGAATTTCAGGGATTCATCACTAAAAACCTGAGCCTTTAGTCCAACACCAATAAAAAGCAATAGAAGTAATGCCGGAATTTTATTCCAGTATGGGTTTTTCATTTTTCGTCCTCCGAGTTTCGATAAGTTTCCAAAGATAATATTATTCCCATTCAATAGTTGCCGGCGGCTTTGAGCTTATATCATAGACAACCCGGTTTATACCGCGGACCCGGTTAATAATGTCGTTTGAAATTCTGGCAAGAAAATCATAGGGGAGCTTTGCCCAATCCGCCGTCATTCCATCGGTGGAGGTCACAGCCCTGAGGGCTACGGCTTTTTCATATGTCCTCTCATCTCCCATTACTCCCACTGACTGAACCGGGAGCAGAATAACTCCTGCCTGCCAGACCTCGTCATATAAACCTGTCTCCAGTAATCCCCCTATAAAAATATCATCTGCTTCCTGCAGCATTCTTACCTTTTCTTCGGTAATATCTCCCAGGATTCGGACTGCCAGACCCGGACCAGGAAAAGGATGGCGATTCAAAATAATTGGATCCAATCCAAGTGTCTTCCCAACCCTTCTTACCTCGTCCTTGAACAAAAGCTCCAGGGGCTCAACAATTTTAAGATCCATCTTTTCTGGAAGTCCGCCAACATTATGATGAGATTTTATTGTTGCAGAAGGACCGTTTACAGAAACAGATTCTATCCTGTCAGGATATATGGTACCCTGAGCAAGCCATTTAACATTATTCAATTTCTTCGCTTCAGCCTCAAAAACCTCGATAAAGTTTTTCCCAATGCTTTTTCTTTTCAATTCAGGATCCGTAATGCCAGCCAGATCGTCCAGAAATTTTGCCCTTGCATCTATTCCAATTACATTCAGTCCAAGTTTATTGTAAGTCTCAAGGACCTTCTCAAACTCATCTTTCCTGAGGAGTCCATTATCCACAAAAATACTGGTTAATCTGCCTCCAATAGCCTTATGCAGAAGCATGGCAGCTACGGAGGAATCCACCCCACCGGAAAGTCCTAATACAACATTATCCTCTCCCAGTCTATCCTTCAGTGAAAGAACCGTCGAATCAACAAATGAATCGGGGGTCCAGGACATTTCACATCCACATATATCCTGTAGAAAATTTTGCAGGATTTGCTTTCCTTCAGTAGTATGGTATACCTCCGGATGAAACTGAAGTCCATATACAGACTCCCCGCTCACCTGAAAAGCTCCTACCTTAATATCTCCTGTGCTGCTGATGACCTGGTAGTTCTCAGGAAGCTTCATTATGGTATCTCCGTGTGACATCCAAACCTGTGATCCCGAACTGACATTATTTAACAATGGGGAATCAGAATCAACAAATGAGAGCTTGGCCCTGCCGTATTCCCTGTGAGCCGAAGGTCGGACTTCGCCCCCATTGGACTGGGCGAGAAACTGGGCTCCATAACATATACCAAGGATGGGTAAGGATCCGGGAACGCCATCCAGGTCCGGCATAGGAGCATTTTCATCCCGGACAGAAAAAGGGCTCCCGGAAAGGATAATTCCCTTAACATTCGAACCTATTTCCGGAATCTTGTTGAATGGATGAATTTCGCAATAAACGTTGATTTCCCTGACTCTCCGGGCAATCAGCTGAGTATACTGAGATCCGAAATCAAGGATAAAAATGGTTTCATTAATCATGGAATTAGAATTTTTGATGGGCAAAGATAATCAATTATTCACCTCAAAGACATCCCCGTCATTTACTGCAAAAGTCTCATTAAAAATCTCCCTGGCTTCCGATTCAAAATCAGAAATACGCTTGTATCTTGATGAAAAATGGCCGATCAACAATCTTCCAGCACAAGCTTTTGCAGCAAATTCTGCTGCCTGCTTAGAGGTTGAATGAGTAGTTACATTCGCCAGTTTTGCATCCTTATGAAGAAATGTTGTTTCATGGTAGAGCAGGTCTACATCCTTAATCAGAGGTATAAGCTTGTCATTCGGACTTGTATCAGAACAATAGGCATAAGAAACTGGCCTGGGAGGAGGAAGAGTTAATTCTGAATTCGGAATTATGTTACCGTCAGGTAATTCAAAATCCTCCCCTCTTTTAATGGCTGGAATATTGCGAACAGGTATGTTGTAGGTATCAATCTTTCCCTTGAGGATAGTTCTTTCTTTCTCCTTCTCCCGAAAAAGAAATCCTGTGGCAGGGACCCTGTGGATCATTGGAAGACTATGCACCTCAATGTTTTTATCCTCATAAAGGAGAGCTGATCTCCGGTTTTGTATCCGGTGGAAAACCAGGTCATATCCAAGATCATTCTGGTAAAACTTAAGGTGATCCAGAATCATTTCTTCAAGCCGGGGCGGTCCATAGATATGCAATGGAGCTCCCCTCCCCAAAAGGCTGAATGAAGAAATCAGTCCATATAAACCATAGGTATGATCCCCATGTAAATGGGATATGAAGATTTGATGAATCTTGCCCAACCTGATTCGGAACTTGCGGAGCTGCATCTGAGTGCCTTCCCCACAATCAATCAAAAAAAACCGCTCATTCGCATTTAGCAAATGAGCGGTAGGAAATCTTTCAGATGTGGGCAGAGCAGAACTACTACCCAGTATAGTCAATCTGAATGACACCAGCCGAAAAGTTAATCGGCTGACTTTATCAGTTCTGCGCCTTCCTCAACCGTATTTGTGATATTTAATACCGTATCCAGTTGAGAAATTGTAATTAGTCTTTCAACAGCTTCATTCAGTCCGGTCAGGATAAATGTACCGTTTGCATTTTTGCAAAGACGGTTGGCAACAAGGATCGCACTCAGACCAGAAGAATCACAATAGCGTACATTTTCCAGGTCAAGGACAATATTCTTTTCCCCATTCCCGGAAACAAGCACGAGCTCAGACTTAAGTGTTGGAGCAACATGCGTATCCAGCTTTTCCTCCACTACCTTAATCAATGTGTAGCTTTCCAGTTTATCGATCTTGAATTCCATATGCAAAGAATTTATATTATAATCTACTTCTCCTTCTGAGAATCTTCCTTCGCTTTGCTCTTCTTTTCGTTGGCTTCCATTTTCGTCTTCAGCGCTGCCAATTCAGAAATGTCTCCCAGTGTTGTCTTCTCAAGATTGCTCTTGATTTTCCGGGTGACACGCTTTGTATTAGCTTCCTCAGTCCTTTTCTGCTTATCCTCAGACTTCCTTTGTTTATCATCGAAAGTCCGGGTGTGAGAAAGAACAATCCGCTTGGCAGACTTGTTAAACTCAATCACTTTAAAATCAAGTTTATCCTCTGCTTTGATAAGGGAACCGTCTTCCTTATTCATATGCTTCTGAGAAACAAATCCTTCCACACCGTAAGGAAGCGCAATTACCGCGCCTTTGTCAACGATTTCAATGACCGTTCCTTCGTGAACAGAGCCCTGTGTAAATACGGATTCAAATACATCCCATGGATTCTCTTCCAATTGCTTATGCCCCAGACTTAAGCGCCTGTTATCCTTGTCTATTTCAAGGACAACCACATCAATCTGCTCTCCAATAGCTGTAAATTCAGCCGGATGCTTGATTTTCTTGGTCCAGGACAGGTCAGAAATATGGATCAATCCATCTACACCTTCCTCTATTTCAACGAACACTCCGAAGTTAGTAAAGTTACGAACTTTTGCGT
>JAUUZM010000236.1 GCA_030589965.1 Bacteroides sp. | reverse complement strand
TCCGATATGTTAAGTAACCGTCAGAAATTGCCGGCCGGGGTTCCCCGGGATGATTTTGGAGTAAGTCCCATTGGGTTCGGATTTAAATTTGCTCTTGTAAAAGAGGAAGGGCTTATTCCAGAAATCGCATTGATCACAAGCTGGCAGATACCCAATACAGGTAATAAAGTCTATTCTTCAGATAAATGGCAGCATTCATTTGTATTTGCCTTATCTCATACATTGAGTGAGCGTTGGGGACTGGGTTACAACCTGGGATATGAGTTTGAAGGAAGTTTTGATGTTTCAGCATTTAAATACACTCTTGTTGGCGGATATTCCATCGCGGAAAGGTGGGGGGCTTTCATTGAGCTCTATGGCAGCAAGGTAAGTACTATTCCCTGGGATCTCCGCAGCGATGCAGGGATTACATTTTTACTCTTCCCGAATTTTCAGCTTGATTTTTCTGGTGGAGTTGGCCTGACGGAACTCTCACATGCTGGTTTCATCAGTACAGGTTTGAGTTGGCGTATCCCCAGGTAGTCCCCGAAAGGGTATTAAATGAAATTTTATAACATTTTTATTAAATTTTATAACATTAGATCCGTGAAAAACCGGAGTTTTGTAGCATAAATTAGAAAACTTATTTATTATGCAAATAAAAAAGAACATCGCCGTAAGTGAAACCGGGTTTGTATTTGATCCGACCAGCGGAGAATCGTATTCCATAAATAAAGTGGGACAAGAGATAATGGCCATGCTGAAAGATGAGAAAACACCCCAGGAGATCAGAACCAGGATGTGCGAACAGTACGACATTGATCAGGCCAGTTTCGAGAAATATTATTATGATTTTACAGGGATGCTCAGGCAATTCCAGTTAATTGAAGAAGATGAGTAAAAAGAAGATTTCTGTAGCCCTGACAGGGCTCAATAATACCGATAATCCGGGACCGGGAGTTCCTGTTATTCGTGGAATCCGCGAATCAAAAGAATTTGATGCCAGGATCATCGGTCTGGCATATGAGAATCTTGAACCGGGTATCTACATGCACAATGTGGTTGACAAAACTTACCAGGTACCCTATCCATCTGAAGGAACAGATGTGCTGATCAACCGGATCCTGGAGATACATGAAAAAGACCCGATCGATGTGCTGATTCCTAATTTTGATGCTGAACTTTACGCCTTCATGAAGGCAGAGGAAACTCTGAAAAAAGCGAATATCAGCACCTTTCTGCCTACCCTTGAACAGTTTGAAGAAAGGCATAAATCCGAGCTTCCGAAGTTTGGTGAAAAGTACGATGTAAAAGTGCCTTTCAGTAAGCCAATTACACGGAGTGATGAGATCGATAACCTGAAAGAGGATTTTGATTACCCATTGATGGTGAAAGGGAAGTTTTATGATGCCTACCTGGCTTATAATGCCGATCAGGTGAAAATGCATTATAATAAGATCTCTGCTAAATGGGGACTACCGGTCATTATACAGGAATTTATTAAGGGAACGGAAGTAAACGTAGTAGCCCTGGGAGATGGACATGGCAATACTGTTGGAGCCGTTCCGATGCGAAAACAATACATTACCGAACAAGGCAAAGCCTGGGCCGGAATCACACTTGATGATAAGAGATTACTGGACCTTACCGATAAAATTATCTCGGGGATGAAATGGAGGGGAGGCATGGAACTGGAAATCGTTAAGTCCTTTGAAAATGATCTTTATGTTATTGAGATCAATCCAAGGATACCTGCCTGGGTATACCTGGCTGTCGGAGCTGGACAAAACCTGCCTGAGGCCTTGATTAAACTGGCCCTTGGTCAGGAGTTCGATCCATACACGAAATACGAAATCGGAAAAATGTTTATACGTTATTCCTATGACATAATTACCGATGTACGTGAATTTGAAAAATTATCAACACTAGGCGAATTATAATATAAAAAACCATGGAAAAGCAACAATTTGAAAGACCTTATATAAAGAAACTACAGGCAGGAATGCCCAGTAAATTCGGGATGAAACCGAAAGCTGAACCCATTACCCATATCGATGATAATTCCGTCGCTGATCTGATTGGAGAATTCGGCTCACCAGTGTATGTAATTTCTGAAAAAACCATTCGGGAAACCTATAAAAGGGCCCATCATGCTTTTACAACGAGATATCCCAAAGTACAGTTTGCATGGTCATATAAGACAAATTACCTGTCTGCGGTATGCCAGGTATTCCACCAGGAGGGTTCCTGGGCAGAAGTGGTATCGGGATTTGAATACGACAAGGCCCTTGGCAACGGCGTGAAAGGAAGTCAGATTATTTTCAACGGTCCGGATAAGACCGAAAAGGACCTCAAAAAAGCGATCGAGAACGATTCCCTGATACATATTGATCATTTTGATGAGATGTATACCATCCTTGCCCTTTCAGAAAATTCAGGTAAAAAGCCCAAAGTGGCTATTCGGATTAATATGGATACGGGAGTATATCCAATATGGGACCGCTTCGGATTCAATTATGAAAACGGGGATGCCTGGGATGCCGTTAACCGGATAATGATCAATGACAAGATGGAGCTTATTGGACTTCATGCTCATATTGGGACCTATATGATGTCAGCAAATTCATATAAAATTGCGGCAGGAAAAATGGCAGACCTTGCACATGGGATAGATAAGAAATACGGTATCAGCATAAAATATATTGACCTGGGAGGCGGTTTTGCCTCGAAGAATACTCTAAAAGGAGCTTATTACCCCGGATCCGATACCGCACCCAGTTTTGAGGATTATGCAGAGGCAATTTCATCCGGATTGCTGAACTCTGAACTTGACCCCAGAAAATTACCGACCCTTATACTGGAAACAGGCAGGGCATTAATCGATGATGCAGGTTACCTCCTGGGATCAGTAATTGCTAATAAGAGGCTATCTTCAGGGCACCGGGCCACCATCGTGGATGTTGGCATAAACCTTCTGTTCACCTCATTCTGGTATGAGCATGAAGTGTATCCCGCAGCTCCTGTTTCGGACCATCTTGAAGAAACCACTATTTATGGCCCTCTTTGTATGAACATTGATGTTCTTCGCGAATCCATCGCATTTCCTCTGTTGAAAAAAGGCGACCATTTTGTCATCAAACGTATAGGAGCATATAATATGACTCAGTGGATGCAGTTCATTACACTCAGGCCTAATGTGGTTATGATCGACCTCAAAGGGAAACCCCATATTATACGCGAGCAGGAAGTAATGGATAATATTACACAACAGGAAAAGTTACCGGAACACCTGGCCTGAATAGTCCGGCACTGAGTCCGATTCCTAAACATGGCTCCATGTTCAAACCAACCATAAATAATGCTTCTATGAGAAACCCGGCGATCAACTCCTGCATTTTATGATCAAAAAGGAGGATATAAAATTATTTCTGAAGGGTATACCCAATTCCTATGCCCAGGTGTTCTTTTCAGATAGCCGGGTCTTTTCCATCATACTTATAGCGGTTACTTTTATTGACTTGTATGCTGGTGTAATGGGACTCCTGTCTGTGATTACAACTAATCTTACAGGGTTTTTACTGGGCTTTGACCGGCGAGCCATATCGAAAGGGATGTACGGGTTTAATTCTCTTCTGGTTGGACTGGCACTTGGGGTTTATTTTGTACCGGATATCCAATTGTTTATGGTGGTGATCCTGGGAGCTATCCTTACACTATTGGTATCCATATCCATGCAGGGTGTGATTGGCAAATATTCCCTTCCCTTTCTGAGTATACCATTTCTCATTTCGGTTTGGGTCATGACCCTGGCTACCCGGGAGTTCGCCGCCCTGGGTGTCAGCGAACGGGGCATTTATACTTTTAACGATCTTTATATGATTGGAGGGAGTAGCCTTGTTGGACTCTATGAATGGTGGAACGCCCTGGGCGTTGCGCAGAGCCTGAGGATCTACCTGATCTCCCTGGGAGCAATTCTTTTCCAGTATAATATTCTCTCTGGAATTATAATTGCGATTGGATTGTTTTATTATTCAAGAATCTCTTTTACCCTTTCCCTGCTTGGCTTCTATACAGCATTTATCTTCTACGATTTGATCGGCGCCAGCATCTCTGAACTGAGCTACAGCTATATAGGCTTTAATTATATCCTGACATCCATCGCCGTGGGCGGGTTTTTTATTATTCCCTCAAAGAGATCATATTTTTGGGTCGTCCTGCTGATCCCGATTGTGGCCCTGGTGACCATCAGTCTTTCAAAGATTTTTGGAATTATGGGACTACCTATTTATTCCCTTCCTTTTAATATAGTGGTCTTGCTGTTCCTGTATGCCCTGAAGTTCCGGATGGAACCTTCCGAAAAACTGGCGGAGGTTTATATCCAGCAAAATTCTCCTGAAAAAAACCTGTATTCATTTCATAATCACCTTGTTCGTTTCCATCACTCTGACAAGCTGCACATAAAACTTCCAGTTCTGGGGAAATGGACTATTGCACAGGGACATGATGGTGAGTACACACATAAGGATGATTACCGCCATGCCTGGGATTTTATTATTACAGATCTCGAGGGAAAGCAATTTTCCGGTACAGGGGACTTTCCCCAAGATTATTATTGCTTTGACAAGCCGGTTCTGGCCCCGGCTGATGGTACGGTGGAATATATTGTCAACAACATTGATGATAATATTATCGGTGATGCAAACGTGAAAGAAAACTGGGGGAATACAATAATAATCCGCCACGAGGATGATCTTTTTACTTCTCTCAGCCACCTGAAAAAAGAATCCATTTCGCTGAGTGTTGGAGAACGTGTAAAAGAGGGCGACATTATTGGTAAATGTGGGAATTCGGGCCGTTCCCCCTACCCACACCTGCACTTCCAGGTACAGGAAACCCCGTATATCGGATCGCCTACACTTGATTATCCTGTATCTTATTATGTACTGCACCAGGATGAGCGCTTCATCCTATCATCCTTTGAACGTCCGAAAAAAGAACAGCTGGTATCAAATATTGAAACCTGCCATCTGCTCCATAATGCATTTCATTTTATTCCGGGGAAAAAATTAACTTTTAAGGTTGATAATAACGGGCATTCCGGGACAGAGGAATGGGAAATTCAGACCGATTCATTCAATAATACTTTTATCCGCTGCAATACTTCGAAATCCATCGCCTGGTTCACGAACGATGGGAATCTTATGTATTTCACTCATTTTGAAGGGAATAAACAATCTCTTCTGTATTATTTCTTCCTGGCCGCTTTTAAGATCCAGCAGGGGTACTACCAGGACATGGTGCTGAGAGACAGGTATCCCTTGAATCTCCTTTTCAGAGCACCCCTGATTACCCTGCAGGACATATTTGCCCCTTTCTGGAAATTCCTTTCATCCAGGTTTGAACTCAGGTATATTTCAATAGATAATGAGATGTCTCCTTCTGAAATAGTCCTGGAGTCATCTACTTCAAACTCGATACTGGGGAATGAATTAAAAAGGATGGATTTCATTATTTCGATAGACGAGAATGGGAT
>JAUUZM010000075.1 GCA_030589965.1 Bacteroides sp. | reverse complement strand
TCAACCCTTGTCCCCCGGTGAATTCAAAAAATTAGTGAATTAGAGAACAGTCAATAAGTTTTAAGCTTGTCTATTTTCAATTTTGTGAACAATTATCTCAATCCCATAATCCCTAAAAAGAAAACTATCAGCTAAAAAATTAAATGAAGTATTTGACTTATTTACATAAGCTACTCAAAATACATTCAATCAAAATCAATTTGTCCCAAATGTTTACTATTTTTGGGACAAATTAATGTGCGATGTCTGTATTAAAGCAAATAGAACGTATTATTGAAAAGAAAAATCCGGGAGAGATTCTGTTCATTTCTGATTTTCTTGAAGTGAGTGATTATGATACTGTCAGAAAATCATTACAGCGATTAGCAGAAAAGAAAAAACTAATTAGGATTGCCCAAGGAATTTACTACTATCCGAAAAATGACGAATTACTTGGAATGATTTACCCATCCGCTGAACAAATAGGAAATGCAATTGCAAAAAGAGATAAAGCGCGGATAATCCCAACAGGTATATATGCCATGTACCGCTTGGGATTAACTACACAAGTTCCTATGAATGTTGTTTATTTAACTGACGGATCTGCTAGAAAAATTCAGATAGGTAAACAGACCATTGTTTTCAAAAAAACAAGCCCTAAAAACCTAAGTGCAACGAACCAACTAAGCAACATAATTATACAGGGATTTAGAGCAGTTGGTAAAGAAAGAATAAAAGAATCGCACATAATAAAGATTAAAAAAATAATCCAGGACAGTAAAAAACAAAGCGTTTTGCATACCGACATATTAAATGCTCCTGTATGGATTCAAAAAATAGTATTGAAAATATTAAAGGAGATTGAGAATGAGGAATTGGCTTGATTTAACAACGCAGCAACAGATTGACTTGTTTAACCAGTTAAGTGCAAGAACAGGAATTCAACCGCAAGCCATAGAAAAGGATGCGTGGGTGACTTTGATTCTAAAAATGATTTTTGGTTCAAAAATAAAACAACATCTTGTATTTAAGGGGGGAACTTCATTAAGCATAGGTTACAAAATAATAGAGCGTTTTTCAGAAGATATTGACATTGCAGTTGACCGCAATTATCTTGGATTTGAAGGTGATTTAACAAAAGGGGAAATACGAAAATTAAGGAGAAAGTCACACGATTTTGTTTCAACCGAAATGGTAGAAGTGTTGACAAATCAACTTAAAGACTATGAAATAAACGATAGCCTCTATGAGATTATAGTAGAAAACACTAAAATTTCTGATCAAGACCCTGAAACAATTCAGGTAAATTATGAATCGGTATTCGAAAAAGAATTGCCTTATTTATCCAACAGGTTACTTATTGAATTAGGGGCAAGGTCACTTTTAGAACCATATACAAACATCAAAATACAATCCATTATTGATGAGCATTACCCTGAATCGGAATTTACGGAAATCAATTTTGATGTTAATGTCGTTATTCCAGAAAAGACCTTCCTCGAAAAAATGATATTACTTCACGAGGAATTTGAAAAACCGGAAGAAAAAATTAGGTGGGAACGAATGTCGAGGCACTTATACGATATTGGTCAAATGATTACTACAGAGTATGGGCAGAATGCCATAAAGGACAAAGCATTATTCGATTCTATAATTCAACACAGGAAAATCTTAACTCCTGTTAAAGATGTTGATTATGACGATTTGACGATTGAGAAAATCAACCCTATACCGCCCAAACAGTTTTACGAACTTTATAAAAAAGACTATCAGAAAATGTCTGAAAGTATGATTTATGGGGAGAGAAAGGATTTTGACAAACTTATCGAACAGATTAAACAAGAATTATCAAAATAATAGGCTGATGTATCAGGTCATTGGAACCCATAATTAGTCAACCCTGAAAAACAATATTAGTCGCTCTTTTCGTAGTTTTATTAATCGCTACAATCCATCTAAGGCGTTTGTGATTAATTTAGAATTAGATGACACATTTAAGCTGGACGAAACCAGCATTGAGTTTATTCCATATTGGAAGTTAGTATAAGGGACCGTAGCTATCGCATGCCCGGTAATCGGAACCCTCTTCATCCATTCCAAAGGCTGCCCAGGCAGATGGCCTGTATACATTTTCTCCCGGGACATTATGCATACAAACAGGAATCCTCAGCATGGAAGCAAGTGTGATCAGGTCTGCACCTACATGTCCATAGGAGAATGCACCATGATTGGCTCCCCAGTTGGCCATTACGGAATAAACATCCCTGAATGCACCTTCTCCTGTCAGCCTGGGAACGAACCAGGTAGTTGGCCAGGTCGGGTTTGTCCTTTCATCCAGAATGGAGTGTACATCATCCGGTAATTCCACCGTTTGACCTTCTGCGATCTGTAAAACGGGACCTATTCCCTTGACAATGTTTATCCTGCTGAGGGTTATGGGCATTTGTCCTACCGTCTTATAAGTCGATGAAAATCCACCGCCCCTGAAATATTCTGTTATTGCTGGTCCCCAGCTGGTATTTTCAAGACACAGATCCACTTCCTTGGGGTTGATTTCCCACCAGGATTTCATGGCAGGTTTACCGTCAATGCTCTGCTGCCCGGAGCCATCAAGGGCAGATGGACCGGAATTAATAAGATGAATAAAACCATTGGCTGCTTCCCCCGTAAGGGTATGTCCCGTAACCCGCTTGACAGCATCAGAACTCCAGTAGGTCCTGACATCTGAAAATACCTGGGCTGAACCGGTAAGTAAATGTCCGAAAAGCATAGCCACACCGTTCAGACTGTCATTTTCAGTTGCCAGCATAAAGGGTTGGCGAATACCATTCCAATCAAAGGATGAGCAAAGTATGGCTTCCATAAAATCACCATTAGGAAAATGATCGGTCCATTGCCTCTGACCCTGAAATCCACCAACAATGGCGTTATGTCCCAAAGCCTCTTCTCCAAAACCGATATCTGCAAGCTTCTCATTACCAATCATAAGATCCCTTGCAATCAGGGCCATTTTTACAACAAATTCCCAATCCTGATCTTTTTCTTCCCGGGTTTTCTGCTGGCCCTGTGGATTATAATCCTTCCCCTCCGGGCAATTTTTCTTAACCCAGGACAGGGCTTTTTTAAACTCTTCCGGATCAAAGATATCTTCATTAACCCTGCGTGTGAACTCCGTCATATCAATGAATTCACATCTCAGACCGAGATACTCCTCAAAGAAATTTGTATCGACAATGGAACCCGCAATTCCCATGGAAACAGCTCCCATAGACAGGTAAGATTTTCCTTTCATGGTTGCCACTGCCAGTCCGGCTCTCCCAAACCTCAGCAGTTTTTCCCTTACATCATCAGGTATGCTGTTATCATCACTGTCCTGTACATCTCTTCCGTATATTGAAAATGCAGGTAAACCCTTCTGGTTATGTCCGGCCAGTGCGGCTGCGAGGTAGACTGCACCCGGACGTTCGGTACCGTTAAATCCCCAGATCGCCTTCGGAAGATGGGGATCCATATCGATGGTTTCAGATCCGTAACACCAGCAAGGAGTTACTGTAAGGGATACTCCTACTCCCTCCCTTCTGAATTTTTCTGCACACTCAGCTGCTTCAGCTACTCCGCCAATGCAGGTATCTGCAATAATACATTCGACCTCACTCCCATCCGCATGCCTGAGGTTTGTTTCCAGAAACTCAGCCGCGGATTTGGCCATATTCATGGTTTGATCCTCCAGGGATTCCCTTACCCCGTTTCGCCTACCGTCAATGGTTGGACGTATTCCTATCTTGGGCAGTTCTCCTGAAAGTCTGTTTGTTTTTGAGTTCATTTTATTGAAGTTATTATTGTAATTATTGTTGATTTTATCGTTGATTTGGTACTCTTATGAATGATATAAAAATACTTCTGTTTGGGATCAACAAAAATGAAGGAAAGCATTAAATTTGTGCAATATTCAAACATCATCATCTGTCATGAAGTTTAGGGAGAACCCGGAATCAGGCGATCCGTCAAGCATACAGCAATCATTTGAAAGAATGGAATTAAATGTACATTGCTGCAGGTACTGGTGGTTAAGGCGATGGAGACATCAGCGCTTATCCTACCCTTACTGGCGGCTGTACTGGAATAAGACAGCCGGGGCATCCGTCTATTTTGAACAAAATATATCTCTGGATCCCGACCGTATCATACTCATTCCTCCGCATACCCCTTTTTCGACTGATATTTCCGGGGATCAGTCAGAGGACCAGGCTGAATACTGCCTGGAAGGAGGATGGATTAACACTACAAAAAAGGAAGAAGAAGCCCTGCAAATGGGACATATTCCTCATCTTTTTATTCACTTCAACCTGGGTTATTCCTTTGATAATATTAAGCCGGCTATTTATCATTTCATGGCGGAAAGGGATCTGCTGGATTCCATAGATCGGATTACCGGTTTGTTGAAAGAGGGTGTAAGGAATTTTGAATTCGGGGCTTCCCTGGAAATATACAATCTTATCTCTTCACTAGTTGGACTTGTTCCAGGAGATGCCTGGGGAGAATCTCCTGTTGGTTCCGGTACCCTGGAGGTAATGAATTATATCCAGAGACATTTGAATGAGAATATGGATAATGAAAAACTGGCCGGCATGGTACATATGGCGCCTAATTCATTTGCCCGCTTGTTTAAACAACAGTCGGGCCTTACCCCCCAGACCTTTATCCGCAAAGCACGTATCGAGAATGCCTGCAGGCTACTGCATCATACCAACTTAACGATCAGCAGCATTGCCGATCAATGCGGTTTTTCAGACCGTTATTATTTTACCAAGGTTTTTACTGAGCTGACGGATGTGAGTCCCGCTCTCTATCGCCGGAAATTCCAGCTAGGCAAGGATTAATTTTTGATTATTATTTTAAGCATATTTTGGAAAAACTATTCCAAATTGCAAGATAAATGGCAGACCAGATTGATTGAAATAGCCGTTAAAACAGATACATACAGAACAAAACACATCCTTGATATTTTAAATGCAATCTTTACAATTTACCTTGTTTTTTTAAAACAATCGTATATTATATACACTATAATCCAATGATTTCAAATAATTGAAAAGAAAAATAAGTGCAGTGAATTACAGAATCATAAAATCAGATTTCTTCCCTTATATGAAGCAGGCAACCTATTTAGCTAATGGCTGTGTTCCTTAAAGGTTGTCATTAAGTCGAGAAAGACTATTATTATTTGAATGTTTCCTGGCTCCGTATATCATTCAGGATGGACTGCATCTCACTGACCTTCTCAGGAAATTTCCCGGCCAGGTTTTCTTTTTGGGATATATCTTCTCTCAGGTTGAAGAGTTGCACGGTATCGGATAGGGGTTCGTAGCCAAAATATTCATCTGTCCATTCAGGCGCCTTTGAATGGTATCCGCTTTCATGATTGATGTAGAGCCAGTCCCCGGAACGAATTGCATACCTACCCTTTTTGGTATTCTGTACGGTCGCCTTGCGAATTCCTTGTGCATTCGGGTCTCCCAGCCAGACTCCTGAGAAATCATGGCTGTCATGGGCCAGGGAATCCGGTAAAATTGAACCGGCTAAAACGGTAAGAGTATGCAAAAGGTCAACCTGGCTGATTACTTCCCCGGATACTGCTCCTTCCTTTATCTTTCCCGGCCAGCGAACCAGGAAGGGTACATGGTGACCGCCCTCATAAATATCACGTTTTAATCCCCTGAAAGGGGCTGAGCTATGATGCTCAAAGTTTTGAATCCTGTCATAGGCATATCTCTCAGGTCCGTTATCAGCAGTAAACACAACAATAGTATTGTTTGTTTCTCCAATTTCATCCAATGCTTTGAGGATTTCACCTGCGCACCAGTCAGTCTGGTAAACAAAATCACCATAAGCCCCTGCCTGGCTTTTGCCTAGAAATTCTTCGTTAGGTATGATAGGTGCATGAGGTGAAGGAAATGCCATATAAAGGAAAAATGGTTTGTCAGAATTTTCTTGCTTCTTAACAAATTCAACTGCCTTTTCAGTCAGGGTGGGTAAAACCTTAAAGAAATTCCAGTCCTCCATCGCAGGTCCCGGCCTGGCCTCCCAGTTTCCTTCCAGGGCCATACCTTCCGGAGTCCTCATGGAGGCAGTAGGTATATCGACTACCCTGTTATTTTCGACCCAGACATAGGGTGGGAAATTTATGGTACCGTCACCAAAATAATAATCGAATCCTCGGTCAAGGGGGCCTCCCGGAATTGGAAGTGTCCAGTCATACGCCTCTGAGGGCCAAAATTTCACTGTCCGCCTTGGCTGCTGAAGAGAATCCTGATCCGTGAAATCCTTTTTCCGGATCGCTTCCCAGTCCCATCCCAGGTGCCATTTCCCAATACATGCCGTGTAATACCCATTTTCCCTGAGCATTCCGGGAAGAGTTACCTGGTTCTCCCTGAAAACCGGCTTTCCCATAGCACCCACTATTCCATGGAAATCCCTCCAATGGTACCTCCCGGTTAACATGGCATAGCGGCTGGGGGTACAAATGCCGGATGAACTATGTCCATCGCTGAATCTCATTCCCTCCTGGGCCAACTGGTCAAGATTGGGGGTGGGTATCTTGCTTTCGGGATTTTGGATAGCCAGGTCCCCATAACCCATATCATCGGCATACAATATGATGATATTAGGTTTTGCATCCTTATTTGTTTTGGGACTACCGGTACAGGCAGTCAGGATAAATGGAACGATTAAAACCACCAAAAATACCCTGGATGATTTCTTTATGCTAAGTTTCATTAAGCGGTCGATTTATTATTTCAGGACATGCGGATAAATTTCTCGTTTCAATCTTCTGTCACCATCAAATCTTCACGATGCCTTTGAAGCTCTGCCAACAACTCTTTCTGCACAATCGCATAGGATTCCTCACCGTAAACAGAATTTAATTCATTGGGATCTTTTTCAAGGTCAAACAACTCCCAGTCATCATATTCTTCTCCTTCAATATGACTTGGACCGTAAAAATGGATCAGTTTGTATTTTCCATTGGTCACACCATAATGCCTGGCAACAGCGTGGGCACCCGGAAACTCATAATATTGATAGTAGAAGGATGATCTCCAGTCCCCCGGTGTATTACCCTTAAAAACAGGCACCAGGCTTCTACCCTGCATGTTTTTTGGTATTTCTACCCCTGCAAGATCAAGAAAGGTCTCGGCAAAATCAATATTGGATACAATGTCCTCATTTACCGTCCCGGGTGAAACCTTACCCGGCCAGCGGACCAGCAGGGGTGTTTTGAGGGATTCCTCATACATCCATCGTTTATCAAACCATCCATGTTCCCCCAGGTACCAACCCTGGTCAGAAGCATAGATGACAATTGTATTTTCTGCCAATCCGGATTCATCCAGGTAGTCAAGGATCTTTCCGATCCCGTCATCAACAGATCTTACACAGCGCAGATAATCTTTGACATAGCGCTGGTAATTCCATTTCACGATCTCCTCATCTGTCATTCCCGGCTGTGCTTCCCTGAACTCCCGGTTTTTTTCCGCATAATTACCCTCCATATCCAGTTTCAAATCCTTCTCCCTCATATGTCTACCTACCTCCATTTTCTGCCTCGAAGCAGGAGGAGTCCTACCGGAATAATCATCCCAAAATGTTTCGGGTTCGGGGATTTCCACATCATCCATCCAGTTCTGGTATTTCGGGTGTGGGACCCAATTCCGGTGAGGTGCCTTATGCTGGCTCATGAGCATAAATGGTTTTTCCTTATCCCTCCGGTTCTTGAGCCAATCTAACGTTTTATCCGTGATCAGGTCAGTTGTATACCCCGAATTATTAACCTTAACCACATTGCCTTCTGCATCCTGTGTACGCATGGGTGGATCGTTATAAGGTCCCTGTCCGATAAGCACTTCAAAATAATCAAAACCCTGTGGTATGGATTTCAGATGCCATTTACCCACGATGGCAGTTTGGTAACCTGAAGCCTGCAGAAGTTTTGGAAAGGTCTGCTGGTCCCCGTCAAAAGTATCCCTGTTTGTTTTGAAACCATTAATATGGGAATACAGGCCGGTTTGTATTACTGCCCGGCTGGGACCACATATGGAATTGGTCACATAACAGCGGTTGAATCGCATGCCTTCTGAAGCGATCCGGTCAAGGTTAGGTGTGTTGATGATCTGTGAACCATAGGCGGAAATGGCCTGTTCACAATGATCGTCACTAAAAATGAATAGGATATTCGGGGGAGTTTCATTCTTCTGGCTGCAGGATGCCAGGGAAATAATAGCGAGAGCAAGGGCGGTTAATAATTTTAGCGGTTTCATTTTTTATGTTTTTTTTAATAAACAAGTTATTCGATCTTTTGACTGGCAGTGTCACTGAAATTTTACAAATTCCCTAAAATTACCTCTGTTAACACCCTTGTCAACTGACTTAAAATTATTGGAAAAAGTTTTGGGGATTTTAATTTTCTTCCTTTCGTTCCATTTAAATTCATAAGCGAAGAATTCTCCATTGACTTCTTCGATATAATCTACCTCCTGCTGCTGAGTTGTCCTCCAAAAATAATAATTACGCAGAGATTTATTTATACTAATTTGCTTTACTCTTTCGCTTACCATAAAATTCTCCCACAAAATTCCAATATCCTGTCGTATCGCTAATGGCTGGAGCTGACCAATTACGGCATTTCGTATGCCATTATCATAAAAATATACCTTATTCTTTGCCTTTATTTCATTTCGCAAATTCCTGCTTAGGGGTGTAAGTCTGAAAACAATAAATGCTTTCTCCAAAATATCAATATATACATTAACCGTTTTAGGATCGATGCCTAATATCTGTCCCAGATCTTGTAATGAAACTTCACTCCCAACCTGAAATGCTAATGCCTGAAGTAATTTTTTAATAACGCTTGGTTTTTTCAATCCTTCGTACATTAAAATATCTTTATACAAATAACTGTCTGCCAACTCTGCTAACACATGTTCAGGATTTTCTTCATGATTTAAAACATCCGGGTAGAACCCGAAAACCATTCGATTTTCAACATCCTGTTCTGCTTTTACGTACCCCACATGCTTTTCCCATTCATCCCAGGATACAGGCCAAAGATTAAAAGACCATTTCCTGCCTGTTAGCGGTTCATTTACCTTACTGTACAAATCAAATGATGAAGATCCACTCAATACTAACTGCACATCCTTAAACTTATCAGTAATTATTTTAGATGTCAGACCTATTTCTGGTATCCTTTGTGCTTCATCAATAAATATAATTTTCTTGTCCCCTATTATCTGTCTGATTTGTTGCGTGTTTGGTCTATTTAGTAGTTTCTGTATAGTAATATCATCTCCATCTAAAGTCAATAGTTTATCCTGGTATTTTTGCAATATATGCTCCATCAATGTTGTTTTACCAACTTGTCGAGCTCCACTGACAATAATCGCCTTACCTCTAAAAAATGCTCCTTCGATTTCAGCCCTTTGTACCCTTGTAATCAAACCTTTATATTTTAAGCAAAGGTAATAATAAATTTATTAATTCCCTATATATTATGTTTATTATGATTCGCATTCCTTATATATTATGTTTTTTGAGATTATTATAAATGGTTCACTGAATCAAATAGGCTTCTCTGTACATCAGATCAGTTCAGTGTCATTCTTCCACATGGCTTCCCCACCAGTTGTTCCCGGGATCGAAATCTCCTGCAAGAAAGCGCATCCTCTGATTCTCCAGGGATGAGAGCTTTTTCGTTGCCAGCGTTTCCAGGAATTCTGCTTCCTTCAGGGGATCGTAGGCCTGGTCCTTTTCAGGGAATCCTGCTCCTACCTCATCCAGAAATGTGAATAATTCCATGCCAAGTTGCTCAACCCTGTCGGGCTGCTGGGAGGAAACATCTGACATTTCTCCCGGATCCTTTTCCAGGTTATAGAGTTCCTTCCTGCCATCTTCATAGTAATGGATCAGCTTCCATTCTCCCCTGCGAATGATCGATGAGGGTTCACCTCCCTGGTTCCCGTAATGCGGGTAATGCCATATCAGCGGACGTTCAGGTATGTCCTGACCATTCAGGCATGGGACCATGCTGATCCCGTCAATATGTTCCTCAGGACGCAACTCTTCACCGATAAGCTCCAGAATGGTCGGGTAAAAATCGGTTCCTGTAACAGGCACTGAGCACTCTTCTCCATTTTGATTCATCCATGGCACCTTAATCAGGAAGGGCTCACGAATTCCTCCCTCAAATTGGTATCCTTTCCCTGCCCTCAAAGGCAAATTACTCGTTGCAAAGGCATCCCCCGCAGCAACACCCCCGTTATCCGAGGTAAAGATGACTATCGTGTTTTCTCCAAGTCCCATTTCATCCAGAGCGGCCAATACCTTTCCTATGGCATCATCCATAGATTCCACCAGTCCGGCGTAAACAGGGTTATCCTGAACCTGTCTGATGGGAAGGTACTTTCCCATCTCAAATCCGGTTTCAGCAATACCCAGTTCCTCTGCTTTATCCCTGTACTTCTTCCATTTCTCCTCT
>JAUUZM010000271.1 GCA_030589965.1 Bacteroides sp. | reverse complement strand
GTTCTTATTGCTGTCTTCTCTCTTGACAAACTGATTTATATTGCTGTCTTTGTTACCCCTCTCTCGGTTCAATTATCCGAAGTGGTTCAGGGACTGGAGTTCGATCTATCTCTTCCTTCCGAACCATTGATTATTGGGATAATGGTGTTTTTCCTACTCAAATATCTGTTTGAAGGGAAATTTGACAAACGGATTATGCGCCATCCTGTATCCATTGCAATCTGGCTCAATCTTATATGGATATTTATTACCTCCATGACCAGTACTATGCCTTTGGTGTCTTTAAAATTTATGGCTTCGAGGATATGGTTCATTATTGCATTTTATCTTGTTGCCAGTCAAATATTTAAGAATCCAGAAAATATTAAGAAATACATCTGGATATATATAATTTCTTTTCTGATAGTAATTGGATATGCCTGGTCTCAGCTTGCAACTTTAGGATTTTTTGACCAACAGGTTGCACACCATGTAGTCCAGCCTTTTTATAATGATCATACTTCTTACGGGGCTATTCTGGCAATGCTTATTCCCTTTGTGGTGGGATTTGTTGTGACGATGAAAGACGTCAGCCTTTTTCAGCGTGTCTCTGCCTGGTCGGTTCTTGCCATACTTCTTGCAGCCACTTTGTTTTCCTATACACGAGCTGCCTGGATCAGTATAATAGGGGCACTGGGGGTATTTTGTATTTTCTGGTTAAGGATAAAATTTTCATATCTCCTTGTAATTGGAGCTGTATTAATTGCCTTTTTATTTAGTCAGCGTACCCAAATACAGATCCAGCTTGAGCAAAACCGCCAGGATTCCTCAGAGGACCTTATGGAACATGTAAAATCCATTTCGAATGTGGCAACCGATGCTTCCAATCTGGAGAGAATGAACCGCTGGAGTTGCGCCATACGAATGTTTAAACAGAAGCCGATATTTGGGTGGGGTCCGGGCACCTATATGTTTAATTACGCACCCTTCCAACTTGAAAGGGAAAAATCATTAATCAGTACCTATGCTGCCACTCTTGGAAATGCCCATAGTGAATACATTGGACCACTTGCTGAATCGGGTTTTCTTGGAACAATTTCCTTCCTGGCTATAGTTATTACAAGCATTGTTACCGGATTTAGAAACTGGATTAGACCTGGGAGCCGGGGAATCAGGATCCTGTCACTCTCACTTTTATTGGGATTGATTACCTATTACCTTCACGGATTACTGAATAATTTCCTGGATACCGATAAGGCATCTGTTCTTTTCTGGGGATTTACAGCAGGTATTGTTGCCATAGATTTGTTCCATAGTGAAAAACCTGACAAGGAAACTTCGGATTAAAAGACCGGAGTGAAATCTATTCCAAGGATGGTGATATCATCAAAAATGGCCTGATTCCCGCTAAGGATACGCTGACCTACGATAATTTCCTGTATGTTTTTATCAATAGGCCTGTCATTTGAAATGTGCTTCTCTATCTTCTCAGTTCCGAATTCTATGCCCAGGTCATCAACCAGTTCAACCAGACCATCTGTATAACAAAGCAGTTTTGATGATTCTTCGATGGTATGGGTGCCGCTTTCAATTTTTGGTATCTCATCCAGCATACCCATTCCAACACAACCTTTTCTCAGCATACTCAGTTTACCCTTCTTTTTTTCAAAAAGAATGGGAGGATTATGGCCTGCATTAATATATTTGAGTTCTTTTCTACTGACAGTATATTTCCCGATAAAGAGAGTGAGGAATTTCTCTCCTTTGGCAGATTCCATTACACGGTCATTTAATTTGGTAACTAACTGCTCCAAAGGGATTTCGTCTGTAAATAATGCCCGAAGATTAGCCTGAAAATTTGACATTAGAATGGCCGCTGAAATACCCTTTCCGGAAACATCAGCAATACAAAAACCAAACTCATCTTTATTCAATGCAATGCAATCATAGTAATCACCTCCAACAGAGAAGTGTGGATGGTAGAAAGCATTGAAATGAATATGCTTGTCCTGCGGGAGGGATGAATTTTCAGGAATAAGCATGTTCTGCATCCTTGAGGCAAGTTCGAGCTCTTTTTTCATGGCTTCCTGCCGCAGACTTTCATTGAATAGTCGGATGTTCTCTATGGCGACAATAATGACATTTGATATTGTCTGTATAAAGTGAAGATGCTTAATGGTTGGACTAATGCCTTCTGCTTCTTCATCGATATCACCAATCAATACATATGCTAGGGGAGTATCCTGGGTAATTACCGGAATGATAATATCAAAGTTTTTCAAGCGTTCATTAGGGGAGGAGGTAACAAAACTGATCTCTTCAATATGCAGTAAGTCTCTTTCAACATCTATGGAGGCGACATCATCCCTGTCCAATCCCGTAGTAAGGATTGTATCCCAGCCATCATTTCTTTTAAGAAGGGCAATCCGACCAATATTGAGTTCATCTTTTAGAATTGACTCATACCGCTTCAATAGGTGGGAGATGGATAGATTATCGTTGATTGCCTGAGTAATTTCAAGCAAGGCATTAAGCTTGAAGGAGTATAATTTTAATCTTTTGAAAGATGCTTTATCTGCCATGGGTTATATCCATTAATCCCTCACCCGTTCTACGTATTCCTTGGTTCTTGTATCGACTTTAATTTTCTGTCCCTGGTTAACGAAAATGGGCACATTAAGGCTAATTCCAGTTTCAAGGGTTGCAGGCTTTAAGGCAGTACTTGATGAGGTATCTCCTTTTACTCCGGGCTCTGTATAGGTAACCTCCATTACAACAAAGGGGGGCAGGTCACAGGTAAGCGGAGTTTCTGTATCGGCATGATATACTATCTCCACTTTCTGTCCCTCCATCAGAAATTCACTGCCATCAATTATGGAGGGCTCCAGTGAGATTTGCTCGTAAGTTTCCAGATGCATAAAATGGTAACCAATATCATCCTTGTACAGGAACTGGTAGGGTCTTCTTTCAACCCTCGCAACCGTTATTTTATGTCCGGCTGAAAAAGTATTATCAATAACCTTACCAGTGGTCAGGCTTTTAAGTTTTGTACGTACAAAGGCCGGTCCCTTACCAGGCTTTACATGTTGGAACTGGACGATGGTAAACAGGTCATTGTTAAATTCGAGGCAAAGGCCATTTCTGAAATCTCCGGTAGAAGCCATATAAAGGATAATTTAATGCGTTGCTCAAAGATAGTAAAACCCTTAATATTTGAATCCCTCCCATTCAATGAGATCACATTTTATGGATCCGACAATCAGTTCAAATTTACCTCGAATAGGCGCGCAATTCCCATCATCGGAGAACCATAGGGTCATATCATCTTCATTTCTGAAAATTCTTCCAGGCTCAACAAATGGAACAATTTTGATGCATGAGAAGGACCCTCCCCTGGTACGAATAGTTTCTCTTCCCCTGAATCTCATGTTAAATGGAAATAACTCATCATCGAAAAAGGTATTTACATAGATGATATCGTCATATTTCATCGTGTCAAAATTTATGGTCCTCACGTAATAGAAGACAGAGACCATATCCCTAATGTTGGCTGGTATTTCATGCTCTCCTGATTCAGAACTGACCGCTTTGAGACTATCATGGTAATACTCAACAATATTAAATTTCTTATAATTTCCTTCCTTGATATCCCGGATGGATTTTATTGGCAGAAGGGTTTCTGGTTCGAAATATCCTGCGTACATATCCCTGATTTTGTAGAGTTTGTCAGAAATCCCGGTAGTCCTTGCAACTGCTTCAGCATAATATACCTCTCTACCCCTGATAGTATCAAGTTTTAGATGGGTATCAACTCTTCCAGCATTTATGGGACCGTAAAAAATCTGGAAAACCATTTTCTCACCTGGAATGAAATTATTTCTTTCAAGTCCAGGTCCGGAAACATTCTGGGCGAATGAACAGTAAATGCTGAACAGTAGGAATAATATGGATGATAATAAGTATTTCATTAATGCTTTTACTATCTTTTATTCAAATTCCATGCCTCTCACTGGTTTCTGAAGCCAGTTTGTGTTTCAGTGGGTTTAATTTTGTTTATCCGGGAAAATTTTATTTTTAGGGATGGTCGCAATGAAGTCCTTCAGGTAAAAGGGTTCAAAGTATGCAACGTCTTCAAACTTCTTTTGTTGCCAGGAATTGTTTGAAAGGGGAATCATAAATTCAGCTGAGGCTTCAATTTTCTCAACAAAGTAAGCATTTGGGTGAGTGATCATCTCCCGGCATTTATCAGCTCCATTCCCAAAAAATACTATCGGGGCAGAATCGAGTTTCTCAATGAAACTGTTTTCGTCAATAATTTTTGCGGAAACATTTTCAATCCTTGAACCTGAAGCGGTATATAAAGCAGTATAAACTTCCATCCTTCTGGCATCGATCATTGGACAGAGCAGAGAAGAATCGTCTCTGACTAGGATTTTTATTATTTCCTTGTGCTGAATTCCACCGGAAACCAATAAATCCAGGGTACCAATTCCGATCAGGGGTCTCCCGCTTCCGTAAGCTAATCCCTTTGCAGTGGAAACTCCGATACGCAAACCTGTATAGGAACCGGGTCCGGAGCTTACAGCAATGGCATCAAGTTCCCCTGTTTTCAGATCGTTTTCTTCCAAAAGTTCCCGGATAAAAACTGCCAGAAGTCTGGAGTGGGATTTCTCATCATGACTTGCCCTTTTCCCCAGAAGGGAAGTTCCTGAAGACAGAGCCACAGAACAAACCTGGGTTGAAGTATCGAGATTTAAAATAACTGGCATTTGCTTAAGCTGGCCGAAAATTAGTCCTTCTTCTTTTTCTTGTCGTCTTTAAAGAGGTCCTCTTTTTTCACAACCTCAATACCAGACCCTGGCTTTAGTTTTTTTGATACGGCATTATAAGGGGCTACAAT
>JAUUZM010000163.1 GCA_030589965.1 Bacteroides sp. | reverse complement strand
TGGCTACAGATACGATCAGGGATATCAACCTGAAGCTTATTATTGATGAATTCAGGAAAACTCCTGATTCGACAAATACCGAAAAATGGATGGTCAGCTTTGAAGCCATAAACCTCCAAAACTCGAAGTTTATTCTAGACCATAAATTCAAGTACAGGGATGTTCCATACGGTATCAACTTTACTGATCTTCACATTAATGAAATGGACCTCGATATTGATGGCTTCCAGATAGCCAACGATACAGTTACGTTTAGAATAGAGCATTTATCCTTCAAGGAAAGAAGTGGTTTTGTTATGGATCATTTTGAATCAATCGTCCAGTTGAATAAAAGTTGTTTCCTGTGGCGGGATGTAAGATTCAATACAAAAAACACGAGTGTAAATGCTGAAAAGATCGATTTCCGATTCAGGGAATGGAGGGATTTCGCAGACGGAGGATTTTTCACTAAGGTTAAACTTTCCTACAGCTTTAATCTCTCCCGTTTTTACCTGAAGGATGTTGCATACTTTAGCAGGGTCTTCCAGAAAACCAACCGTTCTGTCCGGATGTCAGGTAACCTTCGTGGAACCATCTCATCCTTCAAAGGAGATGATATAATCATTGCCTATGGTGAGAATAGCGGTTTTACCGGAAGTTTTGACATGATCGGACTACCCAATTTTCAGGAAACATATATGTATTTTGACATCAATGATCTTACGACAACAGCTGATGATATTGAATCAACCCAGGTATCGGATCCATCCGGAGAACCATTCAAACTTTCCGAAAAACTCAGGGATTTAGGGAAAATAAGCTATAGGGGGAAATATGCAGGTTTTATTAATGACTTTGTAACCTATGGATCATTCTCCACAGACCTTGGAAAAATCTCTTCAGACCTGGCCATAAGGCCCGATTCAGCCGAGAATGTGCATTTTAGAGGTGAGATCAGTACAGAAGGTTTTAATTTCGGCCGTCTTGCAGACATTGAGGACATGGCTGGAAAACTAAGTATGCATGGAAATGTTGAAGGAGTTAGCTATAATGACAGGGGACTTGAAGCCAAAATGGATGGATCCATCTCCCTGCTTGAATTTAATGGTTACGCCTACCAGAATATGGTTCTGTCAGGTGATCTTTCAAATCGTATGTTTGACGGATCCTTCTCAATTACAGACCCGAATCTGAAGATGGACTTTTTCGGAAAGATTGATTTTACAGATACCTTGCCAGTATTTGACTTTACAGCCAGTGTAGATAAAGCTATACTGCATCCCCTTAATCTTGCCACAACCGATCCCAGCTACACACTTTCCTGCTATCTGAGAGCTAATTTTATAGGGGCTAACCTGGATGATTTCGATGGGGAGATCAACCTTGTAAATTCTTTATTCCAAAAGCAGGATAAGCAGATTCAGATTTATGATTTTAACCTTTTTGCCAGGCACCGCCCTGATTCTAACCAGATGACCCTGAGATCCGACCTGGTCGATGCCGAGATCACAGGTAATTATGAATTTGAAGATATTGATGAAGCATTTGCAAATCTTCTGGCACACCACCTCCCATCCTTTAAAAACATTATTAAACCCTCCTTTGATCCGGTAGTCAGCCACAATAATTTTAATTTCGCTTTTCATTTTAAAAACACTTTCCCGATTACGGACTTTTTCTATCCGGTAATTGAAATTGACCGTAATTCAGAAGTATACGGCAAGTATTACCCGGCTAATTACGAATTCACCGTTTCAGCAAGTTTCCCCAGGCTGAAATGGGAAAACTATACTTTTGACGACCTGCAGCTGGATTTTACTTCTGACTCATTATTGGCAGAACTGGAAACCAGGAGTGGTGGTTTCCAGTCAGGATCTCAAATAAAGATGGAAGATATTCTCCTCCAGGCGAAAGCTTCAAGCGATGAATTCCATTATAGTCTGGATTGGGACAACCATGAGAAAAAAGATCTCTACATGGGTTCAGTCCACGGTCAGGCTGCCTTCGAATACCGAAAAAGGAATATCTTCCCGAAAATGGATATTCAGTTTGATCAGGGAAAGGTTGTTATGGACGATACTATTTGGAATATTGCCCCTTCCCTGGTTATAGTTGACACATCCCATATCAAATTCAATAACTTCAGTATTTCTCACCAAACCCAGGGACTGTCCGTGAACGGGAGTATTTCGAAGGACCCGGAGGAAAAATTGGACCTGGTATTTGAAAATCTGAACCTGTCACAGGTAAATCAGGCATTAAACGGACTCGAAGTTGATGGAATTTTAAATGGAAGTTCCACCTTATCCGGTGTCTATGAAAATCTTGTTTTTATATCAGATCTCAGCATTGACAGTCTTCGAATTAATAAGGAATTATTGGGCAATACCAATATCAGGACAAACTGGATCAACCCTGAAGAAAAAGTAGAGGTTGAAATGGAAGCCATGAGGGGTGAATTGAAAACGCTGGGTATTCAGGGTGATTATTTCCCTGAAGGACACAGGATGGATTTCAACATTGCACTCGACAAGTTAAAGCTGAATATCTTCCAGCCATTGTTGGCAAATATATTCAGTGAACTTGACGGAATCTCAAGCGGAACACTGACATTAACCGGAAGTTTAGAGAAACCCTTACTAAATGGAAATGTCAATATCCAGAAGACGACATTGATGTTGGATTATCTGCAGACAGAATACAGTCTATCCGACGAGTTCGAATTAAGAAATAATGATTTCATTCTTCAGGACATTGAGATTTTTGACAGCAAGGGCAGCCGGGCAGTCCTGAATGGTACCATCAAAACAAATTACATGAAGGAACCCAGCTTTGAAATTGATCTGCTGGCGGAAGATTTCACATTCCTGAATACCCGGGAAGTAAATAACCCATTATACTATGGAAATGCAAATGCAAGCGGTAGACTGGGACTTACAGGAACACCCGGAAATATGCATTTATCAATTTCGGCCAGGACAAACAGGGGGACTCATATGTTTATTCCCATAAACAATAGTCGGGATATAAAAGAAAATGATTTCATAACTTTTATCAATGAAAGCATCGAAGAAGATATTGAAAAACAGGAAGAACAATACGCCGTTGATCTTGGCGGATTTGTTCTGGATTTCAACCTTGAAATCACCCAAGATGCAACTACCGAAATCATATTTGATCCTCAAGTAGGCGATGTTCTCCAGGCAAACGGAAAAGGAAATATTCAGCTGAGTATTGATCCACAGAACGGGTTTCAGATGTTTGGGGATTATACCATCGAACAAGGGGAATATCTGTTTACACTACAAAATATCATTAATAAAAAACTAAAGATTGAAAGAGGGGGTACGATCACCTGGAACGGTGATCCCACATCGGCCATGATTAATATAAATGCCATCTACAATGCCAAGGCAGCTCCTGCCGTACTGGTCCCCGATCCTCCTGATTACCTGAAAAAGAGAATGCCGGTAGAATGCCATTTGATTATGGAGGGGAATCTGCTGAGTCCTTTGATAAGCTTTGATATCATCCTGCCCACTGCCGAAGAAGAAACCAAGAATGTTGTCAGGAATGCCATTAACACTGACGAGGAGCTAACCAAACAATTCCTTTCTCTCCTTGTAATAAACAACTTTTCTTCTGTCGCCACTTCATCGGGTGGATCATCTGCAGGCACCGGTGCAATGGCAGGTGTAACTGCGAGTGAACTTTTGTCAAACCAACTTAGCAACTGGCTCTCCCAGATAAGCAATGATTTTGATATCGGAGTAAATTACAGACCAGGCGATGAATTATCACCAGATCAGGTAGAAGTGGCCCTGAGCACTCAGATTTTTGATGACCGAGTCAGTATTCATACTAATGTTGATGTTAATTCAGGGAATAATGAGACGACTGCCGGAAAATCAACTTCCACCATTGCAGGTGATTTTGACCTGGAAGTAAAATTAACAGAAGATGGCAGGTTGAGATTGAAGGCCTATAATCGCTACAATTATGACCTGTTGTTCAAAACCTCACCTTATACACAGGGGGTTGGATTCGTATACCGGGAGGATTTCAACAGTTTTGCAGAATTAGGGCGGCGCTATTCAGATGCCATTTCTGGTAAAAACCGCAAAAAGAAAAAAAAGGCCCTAGAATCAGATCCTGAAGACTCTCCATCCGATGAACCTGAAGCCGGGTCTAAATAATTGACTTAAATCCGAATCATTATCTATTTGATTTCTATATTTGTATTTGCCTTAAACTTAATCTCAAATCCATATATGTTATGTTCGTAGTGATGGTCGTAGTGTTTGTTCTGGGATATGTAATGATCGCCCTGGAACATCCACTAAAAATTGATAAAGCAGCAACGGCACTGCTTACCGGAACTTTGCTCTGGGCCCTGTATATGTTTGGAGCTGAATCCATACTTCCAAACAGTCCCTATTTCGCAGAATTCATGCATGAACATCCGGATGGCAGCTACATCGATTTCATTGCCCATCAGGAGGTTTACCACCACCTGGGGGAGATTTCCACTATTCTTTTTTTCCTGCTTGGAGCGATGACCATTGTGGAAATGGTAGATACACATGAAGGATTTAAGATCATTACAGATAAAATTAAAACCACCGATAAGATAAAGCTGATGTGGATCCTGAGCTTTCTGACTTTCTTTATGTCTGCTGCTCTGGATAACCTTACAACCACCATTGTCATGGTGGCCCTTCTAAGGAAACTGATTGACAAACAACAGGATCGCTGGTTTATGGCAGCCATGATCGTCCTGGCCGCCAATGCCGGAGGTGCCTGGTCCCCCATCGGAGACGTAACCACCATAATGCTTTGGATAGATGGTCAGGTTACAACAGGCAGTATAATCAAGAACGTCATAGTTCCCAGTTTTGTAACCATGCTGGTACCCCTTCTCATAGTAACATTCACTTATCCCAAAGGTAATCTCGAGCGACCGGTATTAAGTGAGAAGCAAAAGCTCTCGAACGAATCCATCTCAGAATTTGAGCGGAGGCTGATGCTCGTAATGGGGGTAAGTGGACTCCTTTTTGTACCTGTATTTAAAACCGTAACACATCTCCCTCCATATCTGGGCATGTTATTCAGTCTCAGTATTATATGGATTACAACAGAAATTCTGCACCGCAGGAGGGCAAAGGGAATGAGGGCTCAACTCATGGTATCCAGGGTACTAAAAAAGGTGGATACACCCACCATCCTATTCTTCCTTGGAATCCTGACAGCAGTATCTGCTCTTCAGTCCGCCGGACACCTGGACCTTCTGGCAAAAAAACTTGACGGGATTGACCTGAGTGACATCAATAAGGTCTACTTTATTGATACCATTATCGGAATCCTGTCAGCCATTGTAGACAACGTACCACTGGTAGCAGGAGCCATCGGGATGTATGATATTGCCCCTGCAGGATCAACAGGTTACGAGGCACACTTCATGGTTGATGGACAGTTCTGGCAGTTCCTTGCTTACACAGCCGGAACAGGAGGAAGCATCCTGATTATTGGATCCGCAGCCGGTGTTGCCGCCATGGGAATGGAAAACATTGATTTTATCTGGTACATGAAAAGGATAAGCCTTCTTGCACTATCGGGCTATTTTGCCGGGGCAATTGTGTTTTATCTCATGTTTGCCCTGTAGGTTTATGGAATTTTATATCCAATGCATCCTTATATAAAGATGTTTTATAAAAAAAAAAATCAGAGGCTGAAATATTTTGAGATCATTATCGTTTTTTTAATAACTTACAATCCGATCAAAAAGACTTTTAAATGAAGCTATTGACATTTCTACAGGTTGCAATTGCTGATTCTACAGCCATTGCAGAAGGAGGCTCCATGAAGATCTCATTCTTCGAGCTTGCAATTAAAGGAGGATGGGTAATGCTGCCCATTATTATCCTGTCAGTTATTGCGGTATATATCTTTTTTGAAAGATATTTTGCCATCAATAAGGCAGCCCATATGGATACCAATTTTATGAACAGGATCAAGGATTACATACATGATGGTAAAGTGGAAAATGCACTCACACTCTGCCAGTCCTACAGCAATCCCACTGCCCGGATGATTGAGAAGGGAATTCAGCGTATAGGCAGACCCCTGGCTGATATTACCGGGGCCATAGAGAATACGGGCAAGCTTGAAATATACGCACTTGAAAAAGGGCTACCCACACTTGCTACGGTAGCAGGAGGGGCTCCAATGATTGGATTCCTCGGTACTGTAATGGGAATGATCAGGGCGTTTGTAGATATGGCTTCAGCAGGAAATAATATTGATGTCTCCCTTCTTTCAAGGGGAATCTATACAGCTTTGATTACCACGGTTGCAGGATTAATAGTTGGTATTATTGCATATTTTGCCTATAATATCCTTGTTGCCAGGGTAGAAAAGGTTGTTAACCAGCTTGAAGCAAATACCACAGAATTTCTCGATCTTCTCAACGAACCAGTTTCGAAGTAGTAAATTATGGCACTCAGATCAAGAAATAAGGTAAGTGTCGCATTCAGCATGTCGGGAATGACCGATATTGTATTCCTGCTGCTGATTTTTTTCATGATTACCTCGACACTGATCGCACCGAACGCACTGAAATTACTACTGCCCCAGAGTAAACATCAAACGGCAGCCAATGCAGTAACAACTGTTTCTATAACACGGGAAGCGGTATTTTATCTCGAAACTTCCAGGATCGATATCTCAAAATTGGAGTATGAACTTCAAAGGAGACTTGCAGATGAACCGGAACCGACTATTTCCCTGCATGTGGACGAGAATGTTCCCATGAAGGAGGTAGTCAAGGTAATGAATATCGCCAAAAATAACCGGTATAAACTCATCCTTGCAACTTCTCCCAGATAGCTTTCAGTCATGGGCAATAGAGGCATAATAGGTACATCTGTATTCCATGGAATTCTCCTGGGGATAATTATCTTTTTTGGATTTATGGTTCCTGATCCTCCTCCGGGGGAAGAAGGAATGTTGATCAACTTCGGAACGGATGAGACCGGCTTTGGAATGGAAGAGCCCATGGCCAGCGAAATACCTGAACAGTCATCTCCCCCACCCCAGGAAGCAGCCACTCCTGTTGAAAGCACAGAAGAAATACTGTCCCAGGACTTTGAAGAAGCACCTGCAGTTGAATCGGAGGAAGAAGTTATTGAACAGAAGGAAGTTAATGAGAAGCCTGTGGATGAAGTAGTAGAAGAGAAGGAAGAAACACCTCTACCGCCTGTTGAGGAACCTCGTAAAGTCAATGAGAATGCTCTTTACAAGGGAAGAGCGGACTCGGATAATACATCCGGATCGGAGGGAATAACGGAAGGTGTAGGAAACCAGGGATCTGTCAATGGCTCACCTGATTCAGATAATTACATCGATGG
>JAUUZM010000300.1 GCA_030589965.1 Bacteroides sp. | reverse complement strand
GTACCGGAAAAGATTATTCTGATTATTCGGTGGATGGAAGGCCCGTTCCCTATCACCTGATTGACATCATGGAACCGGGATCCGAGTATAATGTCTTTGAATTCCAAAATGATTTCTTAAACGTTTATCAGGAAATTCTTTCCCGGGGGAATCAGGCGATACTTTGTGGGGGTAGTGGATTATATATTGAAGCAGTCCTGAAAGGATACAAGTTGATACGTGTGCCGGTTAATAATTTCCTTCGGGAGGAACTGGAGCAAAAAAGTATGGAGGAATTGAGAGTACTCCTGTACGGTTTCAAAACTCCTCATAACAAAACCGATACAGAGAACAGGAAAAGGTTGCTGCGAGCCCTTGAAATAGAATATTATTACAAGGAGAATCCCAGGCTTGATGAAGATTTTCCGGATATTCAGCCACTTCTACTGGGGATCAATTTTGTACGGGAGACGCGGCGGAATAGAATCACTGAAAGACTGCTTGAGCGATTACATGAGGGGATGCTGGATGAAGTAGAGGGATTGCTGGGAGAGGGGATTCCACCTGAGAAGCTCATTTATTATGGTCTGGAATATAAGTATCTTGTCGAATACCTTGGCGGGAAACTGGATTATGAGGAAATGGTCGATGGACTTGAAACTGCTATTCACCAGTTTGCCAAAAGACAGATGACATGGTTCAGGGGAATGGAGCGCAGGGGACTAAAAATTCATTGGATGGATGGGAATCTTTCAATGGAAGAAAAGCTTAAAAAGGCCCAAAATCTTTATTCTGCCGGCAGGGATTAAAAATCCCACTGAACCTGGCTCATCAGGAATACAAGGGCCAGAATGATAAGGAAATTAAGAGCCGTTACAACGTAATTGAACTTGCTCCGGTTCTTCTTAAATCTCCGCCTGATCATTATCCCGATATTGGGAAGGAAGAAGGATAAAAGAACGATGATATAATAGATTGCAGAGCTGCCATTCTCCATGTTTTCTTCTGTATTCACTTCATTATCAGCGAAAAAAAGAACCAGATACACGAAGGCGAGGAAGAAGGCAAGATATACCAGGTAGGATATTTTAAGAGATATTGTAGATATTTTGCGCTTCCTGTGCAGTCTGAATGGCTTCAGAATAATGATCGCAATAATGTATACGAACAGGAATGTTGCGATAAAAATAAAATGTAGCAGAAACTGAAAAAAATTGTTCATGTCTGCCTCCGATGGTTTCCACTAAATTAAGAAAAACTTCGATTGGGCATTGTGAAAGTTATAAAATGGGATTAAATTGTTTTCATATATATTTGGTGTTATGAATAAACTCATAATAATCATGCTAATGATAGCTTCCCTGATTTCAGCTAAGGAACCAGCGGGTACGATTGAAGGTCTTCTTTACCTGGACGGGGATCCTGTGAAAATTAAGATGGCTGATGGCAGGATAACGGAGATCATCCGGACAGAGTCCAGCTCAAAATTGCCGAAGGTTTTTATTGCCCCCGGACTGGTTGACCTGCAGATAAATGGCTACATGGGTGTTGATTTTAGCGGTCCGGAACTTACTCTTGAGGGTATTCAAGAACTTACTAAAGCCCTGTGGAAAGAGGGAGTAACTACATTTTTACCTACCATAATCAGTTATAATCACGAGAGGATATTGTCCAATTTTTCAATCCTTTCAAAGGCTGTGGAGAATCCTGAGATCGGGAAATCTATTCCCGGGTTTCACCTGGAAGGTCCCTATATTTCACCGGAAAAGGGTTTCAGAGGTGCCCACCTGGAAAAGTATATTCGTCCACCCGATTGGAATGAGTTTTCCGAATACCAAAAAGCTGCTGGAAATGGTATAAAATTAGTAACGCTTGCCCCGGAAATAGAGGGTGCTATTCCATTTATACGCAACTCTTCAATGTCTGGTGTTGTTGTCTCATTGGGTCACCATAATGGGACTGCAAGGGACATTGAGCAGGCTGTTGAGGCGGGTGCCTCATTATCTACTCACCTCGGGAATGGCTGTGCAAATATGATCAACCGTCACCATAATCCACTCTGGCCCCAGCTGGCTGAGGATCGCCTATCCATCAGTATAATTGTGGATGGGTTTCACCTTACAAAGGAAGAAGTAAGGAGCTTTTATAAAGCCAAGGGTGTGGAAAATACAATTCTTGTTTCGGATGCCCTGGATCTTGCCGGACTTGAACCAGGGGAGTATATCAGGGACGGGAGAACTGTTTTATTAACGCCCAATGTAATTAAATACCCGGCCGAAAATGTACTGATGGGTGCAGCTTCTCCCATCCGCAGTTGTATTGGAAATATGATGCAGTTCACAGATTGTTCTTTAGGGGAAGCCATTCAGATGGCAAGTACAAACCCGGCAAAGCTTTTAGATCTGAATGATATTGGAGAGATACAGGTGGGAAAGAGAGCTGACCTTATCCTGTTTACCATCGAAAATGGGGAAATCAATATTCTGAAAACCTTGCTTGCAGGGAATGTGGTATACTCAAAGGATTAAGTCAATAATTTAATACATGGTAGCGAAATATGGAGATAATAATTTCTGAAGACAGAAAAGAACTTGGAAAAATAGCAGCAGATCAGGGAGCTTCCCTTATCCAAAAGGCCATACAGAAAAATGGAAAAGCAAATATCATCCTTGCCACCGGGGCATCCCAATTTGAAATGCTTGAGGAATTGATCATGAAGGATATTGACTGGTCCAGGATTACCGCTTTTCACCTGGATGAGTACATTGGACTGCCTGTATCTCATCCGGCATCCTTTCGTAAATATCTCAAAGAGAGGGTGGTGGACAAGATTTCGTTAAATAAATTTCATTACGTTGATGGAGAGGGTGATCCAGTAGAGGAGTGCAGGCGCCTGGGTGAGATTATAGCCTCCCATCCAATCGATGTAGCTTTCATTGGTATTGGGGAGAATGGCCACCTTGCATTTAATGATCCTCCGGCTGATTTTGAAACAGAAGAAGCATTTATTCAGGTCGATCTGGATGAAGACTGTAGAAAACAGCAATTGGGTGAGGGCTGGTTCAAAAGCCTGGAGGAGGTACCCAAACAAGCCATCAGCATGTCTGTAAAGCAAATCCTGAAATCAGATGTAATAATCTGCAGTGTACCGGATGAACGCAAGGCGGAGGCTGTAAAAAATTCTGTTGAGGGCGATATTACACCCAATGTGCCTGCTTCCATCCTTAGGGAGCACAATTCATCCTGGCTTTACCTGGATAAAGGGTCAGCTTCCCTGCTTAATTAACTATTTTACCAGTGCAACGCTGCTGCGTTCAACCAAAACCATAGGATAATCGGCAAGAACTATATCTTTAAGAAGTAAAGAGTTGCTATTTTGTTCGACATTTTTCACCTCAAAGACTTCACCGGAAAGCAGATCAAGCAAAACGGGATCCTTCATGCTTACTCCGTCCATTTTGATATCAATTTTTGCCAGGGTGGGAAGATATTCCTGCATATTCCAGGGTAGCCACCATGCAATCAGCCAGTTGTCATTCTTATCCTTATAACTAGCAAGCAGAGGGACAGAGGGGAATGCGTCATCTTCTTCACCTATCCCATAAAAGATTCCCTGATCGACAACCTTGATATCATAATCTACCGGCATGGGACTGTATTCAGGCAACCATATGGCGCATAGTGCCTGGTATGCGAAGAATGCCGGTTTTTCGTCGAATTCCGGATTGGTCAGCAGACATTTTTCATTTACTCCTTTGGTTCTTACCCTGGATCCTCCACGGTCCGGAAACCCAAATATTTCATCGATCGGGCGAAGGTTTGAGCGCACTTGCTTATCACCTTTTCCGCGATTATGGACCAGTTTGAAGTAATTGCTCAGTGTGGCCTTGCAATAGTATGTATCCACAAAACTCTGTCTAAGCAGCCACTTAGCCTGCACGTTTAATCCCCAGGGCGCCTGTCCGCGATAATCC
>JAUUZM010000253.1 GCA_030589965.1 Bacteroides sp. | reverse complement strand
TTCTTGGTAAGATGGGAGAAATAACCGGAGTGGATTTATGGGAATACAATTCCCCTGAAAAGGCAAATATAAAACTGGCCTTTGATTTTGTTCTTGATTATGTGGATAATATGGATGACTGGCCGTATCAGCAAATCACCCAGATTGAATGGGACCGCCTGATACCCCTTGTGATAGAGGCCAGCAGAGTCTATAAGGATCCGGATTATAAAAGTTGTCTTGACAGCCTCCAGGGAAAAATTACCCCAACAGATCGATTAATCTTAACCAAACTATAAAAAAGATGCAAAAAATAATGTATCAAAAGATTTTGTTGGCAGGCCTGGCAGTCGCATTTACCGGCCTTTTATCCTGCAGCAGCGCTGAAAAGGACAATCCTAAATACAATGTTCTTTTTATTGCTGTGGATGATATGCGAACTGAGTTGAATTGTTACGGTGCAAGTCATATCCATTCCCCGAATATCGACCGTCTTGCTGCAAATGGGGTCCAATTCAATTCTGCTTTCGTCCAGCAATCCATATGCATGGCTTCCAGGGCTTCCTTAATGACGGGATACAGGCCGGAACGTCATGGAATCTATACCGGTGAACCTGTTCAGGACCTGGTACCCGGTGTTAAAACCATGAATAAATTGTTTGCTGAAAATGGATATTCTGTATCCGCGTTTGGAAAGATATACCATTTCAGCCAGGACCAGCAGGAGCAATTTGGAGAGGAATTTATGGATCCTACCAATAAATGGGCCGGAAGAGGATACTATACAGATGAGGCCATTGAGCAGATGATGTTTAATGAATCTCATCCCATAAAGGGCAGAAATCATCCCGCAAGGGGACCTGCATATGAGGCAGCCGATGTACACGACAGCGGGTATATTGATGGGTATAATACAGAATATGCCCTGAAGAAACTCAAACAGTACAAAGCAGAAGGTGAACCCTTCTTTATGGCCATGGGCTTCCATAAACCCCATCTTCCCTTCTGTGCTCCCAAGAAGTACTGGGATATGTATCCGATTGAATCAATAAAACCTCCCTCAAGGAATATCCCCCCTGAAAACTCACATCCCTACACTCTGAGGGATTTTGGAGAGCTACGTAATTATTACGGAATGCCTAAAACCAGACCCGATCTTGTGGGTGCAGACACTACCCTGATCCTACGCCAGGGATATTATGCATGCGTCAGCTATGTGGATGCTCTTATCGGTAAATTGCTGGATGAACTGGAGAGTCTGGAGCTTGATGACAATACCATCATTATATTATGGGGAGACCATGGTTACAAACTGGGAGATTACGGAAACTGGTGTAAATGGACCAATATGGATATCGACAGCCGTGTTCCTTTAATCATCAATGTTCCCGGGGGAGAAACCAATGTCAGAAGCGATGCCCTGGTAGAACTCCTGGATATGTACCCTACCCTTGCGGATCTTTGTGGACTTGAGATACCGGAGCATGTGGAAGGCCGCAGTCTGGTTCCATTGCTGAATGACCCGGGAAAGGAATGGGTGGAATCTGTAACCACGATATGGCCACATGACCGGACAAAATATGATAAGACGATAATCGGTTATTCTGTTAAAACCAAAAGATTCAATTATGTGGAATGGGTTAAATTAAAATCAGGTGAGGTTCTTGCCAGGGAATTATATGATCATCAGAATGATCCGGAAGAAACCATCAATGTCGTCGATAAACCCGAATATGCAGAAGAGATTTTGAAGCTTGAGATCCTTTGCAAAGTAAGAAAAGATGCAACAGATCATGATCATTTATACAGACAAAAGATGTCATCTCTATAATACCAATACTATGTACAGAAAACTAAGCATTCTAAGCTTTTTATGGTTTATCCTGATTCCAGGCCTATTTGCCCAGGATCAGGGGGTAAGCGGCAGGGTAACAGATGAAGAAGGGAATCCCCTGCCCGGGGCCAATGTCCTGGTTCAGGGAACGACCCGAGGGGTCATTACAAATCCCGAGGGAGTTTATTCTATCCGGGTGGATGCGAATTCAACACTATCATTCAGCTTTGTTGGATTCGAATCCCAGAATATAAGTGTAGGAAACCAGACAGAAATTAATATTTTTCTCAAGGCTGAACTCACAGACCTTGAAGAAATTGTTGTTATCGGTTATGGAACCCAGAAAAGGTCTCACTTTTCGGGTGCAGTGGCAAGCATATCAGCGGAAAAGGAAAAACTTGACCAGATTCCGGTGTCCAGACTTGATCATGCCCTGCAGGGTAAGCTTGCCGGGGTTCAAATCAGGGACCAGACATCCCAGGTTGGGGAAGCCCCTGACATTAAGATCCGGGGATCCGCATCCTTTAATGCCTCCAATCAACCCCTGATCGTAATTGATGGTTTCCCAATGGTGGGTGGTGATCTCAGTGATGTGGATATGACGGATGTTAAATCCCTGGAAGTTCTGAAAGATGCAGCCTCCACAGCCATTTATGGATCACGGGGAGGAAATGGTGTAATCATGATTACTACCAAAAAGGGCACAAGTGAGAAGGCTGTCTTTAATTTGCAGGTCTCAACTGGTTTCTCGGATGTAATTGAATATTTTGATGCTTATGACGGAGCCGGATTGGCGCAATATTTTTTCAACAAGGAAATGCAGAAATGGGAAACTCCCTTTCTAAGGCTGGGAGAATCTGTTCCCGGTAACCCGGTTGACGGGAATGGAGATCCGGTGCTGAATCCTGACGGAGACGCCTATCCCCTATGGGATGAATGGTTCTCTCCCACGGGTGGTGGAGACTACTATTATCAGCATGATATTATGACCAAATTATCAGGAGCCACCGGCTGGCAAGAAGGCATCACCCGCACAGGATGGAATAAGCGAGTATCTCTAAGCGCCAGAGGCGGCAACAAGAATGTACAATATTATGTTAGCGGAGCCTACCGGGATGATAAAGGGGTTTTGATCGACAATGAGTATTCAACATTTTCTTTTAATTCGAACCTGGATATTAAATTATCGAAACGGGTCACCATAGGAGTCAGTTTGAGACCTCAGTACCAGAAAAAGAGGAACAGTAGGGCAGCCATGGCTAACGCTATCAAACAGATCGAGTATCCGACCTATCATGATGAGTATACACTAAGAATGGGAGTCGGTCCCACTATAGGGTGGAAAAACGAAGGTGATTATACCCAGGCCGCAGATTTTAAAACCATGTATGCAACCGATGCCGAGGGCAATTTACTTGAAGATGATACCGGAAGAAACATTTTTATTAAGACCGAATTCAGTACTGCAGCCATTACTCCATTGTCAGAGGCTCTTACAAGACACGACTGGACGAGCTATTATAAATTAACAGGGAATGCCTACCTGAAGTGGGAGATCCTAGATGATCTGGTATTCAGAACTTCTTTTGGAACAAATGTCAGGTATTCCGAACGGGATCAGTACATAGAATCCTATAATGTGTCGAAAGGAAATAATAAGGCAGGCAATGGAAGCGGTACATTATGGAATACCATGAGATATTCCCTTGTGAACGAAAATACCCTGAATTACAAAAAGCAATTTGGGGCTCATCATATAGACCTTCTGGGTGGATTTTCGGTTGAAAACTATGTGAATTCTAATTCAAAGATGCAGGGTAACCTGTTCCCCAATGATCTTGTCCGAACCATGAATCAAGCTGGAGAAATCACTAAGGAAGAAACCTATTCAGGCAGGTCTGACGAGGGACTTCTGTCCGGATTTGCCAGGGCACAGTATAACTACAAGGATAAATACCTTTTATCAGCAGTAATGAGAGCGGATGGAAGCTCCCAGTTTGGTCCTAATAATAGGGTTGGGTATTTCCCTTCCGTATCTGCTGGCTGGAGATTATCGGAGGAAGGTTTTATGCAGTCTGCCGAATGGTTATCCGCTCTGAAGCTGAGAGCAACCTGGGGGATATCCGGAAATAATCGCATTGACCGATACTCATACGTGACTCCCATAAATATGAGGCAATACCAGATGGGAGGAAGCATATTAAGCGGATTCGCCCCGGTTCCCCGTGAAGTTGGAGCTCCAAGGGTGCTTGGAAATCCGGATCTGGGCTGGGAGCAGACAAACGAGATAAATATTGGACTTGATTTCGGACTTTTCAGAAACAGGGTAACGTTCTCGATTGATGCCTACAGCAACCTGACTGAATCCTTGCTCCTTCAGGATCCGGTAACTACTATTACAGGTTTTGAGTCACAATGGGCAAATATAGGATCCATCCGAAACAAGGGCCTTGAAATGATGCTGAACACGGTGAATGTGGCTAAAAACAATTTCTCATGGAATATGGGAATTAATTTTACCATGAACCAGAATCACCTGGTGTCTTATGGAGACTTGCAGGAACAGTTTTTTACAGGATATAAACACCAGTATGTTTTACGCGTCAACGAACCTGTCTGCCAGTATTATGGATATGTTACAGACGGAATATGGGAAAATACCCAGGAATTGATCGATGCTCAAAATGCCGGACTTGCCAGGTCATCAGACGTAGTTGGGGGTGTTAAGATGATCGATTTCAACAAGGATGGAGTAGTAGATTCAGATGACCAGACTACTCTCGGAAATCCATATCCTGATTTTGATTGGGGATTCCTGAATAAGTTTACCTACAAGCAATTTGATCTTTCTCTTAACTTCCAGGGCTCTCATGGTTTTGATGTAATGATGCAGAGTTTCTGGTATGGTCAAAAAACGGGAAAGTGGTACCTGGACGATTTGTATGTTGATGAATTTCATGGAAGCAAACCCATTAAAACAGGTTCCATCATTGAATCTGACTACTATGTGGAAGATGGATCATACCTGGCATTAAGGGATTTTATACTGGGATATAATATCACCAGCTGGAAATTCCTACAGAACGCCAGAGTCTATTTTTCAATCCACAACCTTTTTTACTGGTGGTACAAAGATTATCACGGAATTAATCCTGAATATGTTAAAAACAACCCGGTGGATGGGGTAAGCGGAACCATTCTGTTTGGAGAACAGTTGCAGACAAAGCCACTGGCCAGAACTTTCCAGTTCGGAATTGACATCTCATTTTAGTGAACAATGAAAGAAAAAATCATGAAAAAACTGAATATCCTTATTCCATTTTTATTCATCCTGCTCTTTACAGGATGTGAGGATTTCCTAAACAGGCAACCCTATGATT
>JAUUZM010000296.1 GCA_030589965.1 Bacteroides sp. | reverse complement strand
GAAATGTCTTTCTTGTCCCCCCGGAATCTCACCGGTATCTTTTTCCGAAAGGGCCGTCGAAATTCTGTCCAACAGGAAAACCAAGGTTCCCAACTGGTATCTTGACCTGAGAATGATTGTGAACTATTGGGAAGGACAAAAACGTGCCTACCATCATACCGCTCCTATTAATATGATATATGCTCTTTACCAGGCCCTGGGTAATTTGCTTGAAGAGGGACTCGAAAATGCTTTTGAAAGGCATCTTGAGAACCACAGGAAACTTGTCGGCGGACTGGAGAAACTTGGGCTAAGCATGTTTGTGGATCCGGAATACCGGCTTCCCATGCTCAATGCAGTGGTTGTTCCGGATGGTGTGGACGAAGCACAGGTACGGAGCCGTCTGCGAACAAAGCACAAGATTGAGATTGGTGCCGGACTCGGTCCCATGGCAGGAAAAGTCTGGAGAATCGGACTTATGGGAGAATCCTGTCGCCCCGAATCTGTAGAGAGAGTCCTGTTTGCCCTTGAAAAAACTATTTGATTACCCGCCATACGCCTAACAGAATTGCCAAATGAAGGTACAGCTGATTGAAACTAATGGGTATAAGGATTGCATTGAGATTTCAAATCAGGATACACGCATGGTCCTGGAGCCATCCTGTGGTGGAAGGATCCTCTATTTTGATCATAAAGGGGTAAACCTCCTTTATATCGACCCTGATGAAGATGCATATCTCTTAGAGGATGGAAAGCCGCCCAAAAGCAAACTGAGTCCATGTGCCGGAAGATGTGATATCGGACCTGAGATGACAACTCCCTCCCACCCTGAGCTTTGGCTGGGCAGATGGACTGCAACTATCCTCGACTCGGGAACAGTTGAGATGATAAGTCCCGAAGACACTGAAACCGGGGTGCAGCTGAGCAGGTTCTTTTCATTGGACCAGCATCTGACAAAACTCAAATTCACTCAGGTAATAAAAAATATCAGTCCGGATCTGAAGAAATATCACCACTGGTCCAGAACCTTCTGCACCGGAGGAGGGATTGCCATTGCTCCCATCAATACTGATGGCAGATTTCCTGAGGGTTTCCTGACTTATGGACCAGGGGATATCATCAACTACCGTCCCGGTCCGGAAACAAATATTTTATGTAAAGATGGCCTTCTGCAAATTACCGGTGCAACAAGTACCCAGAAATTCGCACTGGATCTCTCGGAGGGCTGGTTAGCCTACCTTTCCAGGGAATCCCGTTTGCTGGTCAAGAAATTCCCCATTTACAATGGAAGGGTTTATGGGGAAATGGCTTCTAATAATGCATCGTTCTGGTACAAGGGCGAGGATATATGCGAAGTGGAGCCGATCGGTCCGGTAGAATTTCTTGAACCGGGAGAGGAAGCGAGTTTTACAGAAACCTGGTATGCCATGGAATACGATTATCCGGGAAATATTCCTTTGGATGCCGGAAAAATCCGGAAGATCATCGAAATACTTGCCATGTAAAAACAATCATCTCTAAAAAAATGATGAAATGACACTACAAACCGGATTAAGCAAATCCCAATCTGTTATTCTTGTACTTCTGAGAATTTTTATCGGCTGGCATCTGCTATATGAAGGAATTGCCAAGTTGCTTATCCCGGATTGGTCAGCAGAAGCATACCTATTAAACTCAAGGTGGATTTTATCCCCGGTTTTCCATGCAATGGCTTCTGGTGAAGGTGTACTGGCAGTTGTGGATTTTCTGAATATCTGGGGACTCATAATCATCGGATTGATGGTGATTCTTGGTTTTTTAACACGCTACTTTGCGATTGGAGGAATGGTTCTTCTGGGACTATATTACCTCGCAAATCCACCCTTTATCGGGACTGATTTTGGTATTCCGGCAGAAGGACATTACCTGTTCATAAACAAAACCCTGATCGAGATAGCTGCCCTGGGATTACTGGCAGTTTTCAACAGTGGACAATATTTTGGAATGGACCGGTTTATAAAATTCCGGACAAAGAAAAAGGTAAAGGCGCCTGACAGCGAAAAGCCGAGCTCCATTGAACCGGGTGAAAAAAACATTAGCGGGCCTATTCCCCGAAGGGAAGTACTTCGATACCTGTCTATGGCTCCCCTGCTCGGTGCTTTTGCATGGGGAACAGTCAGGAAATTTCGTTGGAATTCTGTAAATGCTGTTTCAGGTGCCAGTATTACAGTCCCAAATATCGCACTGAAAGATCTTAAAGCTCCGGTTCCATCGGGGGATATTCTGGACAAGAAAGTCAGCCGGATCATTGCAGGAGGCAACCTGATCGGAGGATGGTCACATTCCCGTGACCTTCGTTATGTCAGTAAATTGTTCAAGGCCTATAATACTGAGAAAAAAGTATTTGAAACACTTGCCCTTGCTGAGCAAGCCGGTATCAATACCATCAATATCACCTATAAGCAACTTCCCCTGATCAACAAATACAAGCGTATATTCGGATCCAATCTGCAAACCATGACCCAGGTACATCCTAAAAGAGATGAATTATTTAAACATGTGGATTATGTAATTGAACATGGAGTTGATATGATCCAGATCCAGGGAAATTGTTGTGACTGGAGGGTTCGTGACGGTGAAATTGACGTGATAGAAGATTGTATTGACTATATTAAACAGAAGGGGTACCCGGCCGGACTGGGAGCACATTCTGTACAGGCGCTGATTGCCTGTGATGAAGCAGGTATAGAACCTGATTTTTTTATGAAAACCTTTCACCACGATAATTACTGGTCCGCACATCCCAGGGAAAACCGAATCCCTTTTTCTGTGGATGGGGCGCGTTCACCAAACCACGATGAATTCCATGACAACATGTTCTGCCTTTTCCACGAAGAAACCACCGAATTCATGAGCAAAAAGGAGATCCCATGGATAGCTTTCAAGGTCCTTGCGGGTGGAGCCATATCCCCAAAGGATGGTTTCAATTTCGCTTTCGAAAAAGGTGCCGATTTTATTTGTGTAGGTATGTTTGACTGGCAGGTGGTAGAAAATGCAAACATCCTCAATGATACCCTGGCGAACCTCTCCGGCAGGCAGAGGAAGTGGTATGGATAATATGAAAAATCCAGAACAACAAGGCATGCGCATATCCCTGATCGGGGCATCTTTTTTCGCCGTTCTCGGCATCACATTCGCGATCTGGTCAGAATCACAGGCGGTATTGCTGGATGGTGCATTTAACCTGATTACCGCAATAATGGTTCTGTTTGCCATGAGGATCACCAGATTACTTGGAGAACCAGAATCGGCAAAAAGACCGGCTGGGTATGTCGCTCTTGAGCCCTTGTATATTCTTATAAAAGGACTCGTTCTTCTTGTATTGACCCTTTTTGTAATGGCCAGCAATGTAATTATACTCCTCGGTGGAGGCAATGAACTAAAACTTGGAGCCATAACCGTTTATATTGGAATTGCAGTCATTGGAAATTTCATAATCTGGTACATGATGCATATCAAGCAGAAAGGCAGTGGTTCCCCCATGCTTCAGGTTGAAAAACAAAACTGGCTGGTTAATGCCCTGATAAGCAGTGGTATTGGTGTTTCTTTCCTCCTGGTTTTTATATTCAGGAACGGAGCCTTGAAGTCAATTGTTCCTTATGTTGACCAGGTTGTGGTAATTGTAGTAGGACTATTATCCCTCCCTGTACCCCTTGCAGCCATACGGGATGGATTAAAAGAACTTCTATTGTTGGGTGTGGAAGATTCAATGCAAAACAGGGCAAATGATATTGTAGAAAAAGGCCTGGATAAAATTGAAACTGGGAAATGGAAGCTATATGTTCTGAAAATAGGCCGTAAATACTGGTTTACTCTTTTTCTTGATCCTGCAAAGGATGCTATTGACAAAGGATATACAGATCAACTTGTGGATAAACTGATACCTGGTCTTCAGGAGGAATTCACACATTGCAACCTGGACATTGTAATCACCAAAGTTGATGAACCTGGGGTTTAATAAATTTCCGGTATATCTCATCCACCTCGTACATCTCGTATTCCGTCAGGTTCTGAAGATTATCAGCGCCCAGATTTGACAATATCTG
>JAUUZM010000177.1 GCA_030589965.1 Bacteroides sp. | reverse complement strand
GCTACTATCACTGACCAGGTTAATAACAAGATCGTATTTGCCTGATTCACCATATGTTACCAATTCATATACTTCTACCCAATTTCCTTTGAACGGGTCCAGAGGTACTTCAAGTATAGTGGTTTGACTTGTGTTTTTTGCATATCTGATCTGCAATTTATCCGGGCTGCCTTTTCTGGCGGTCAGGGTTATCAATGGCATACCATCTTCAGACCCTCCTACTGCTTTTAGCTGGTGTAAATGAGTGAAACTGGAGGAGGATTGAAAACCCGTATCGATTTTAAAATTCCAGGTGTACTCCACCCTCTCTCCTATTACTGCTTTTAAATTATCAGGCGATTTGTCGTAGGATTTTATTTCGTTTCTTTGTCGATCGAAGTTTATGCATCGATCATTGTCGGGTGAAACATGTATGTGAAACTTAAAAACATACTTTGAAAGGGTTGAATCGTAAACTTCTTCAATATGCCGGCCAAAATCAGGATGAGCACAATCCGGGACTTCCACAACATTATAACCGGGTGCCAGAACTGAATTAATGAGTTCGTAAGTCTCACCTGGTCCATCTGCATTCAATACAACCTGGGACTTCAAAGAATTAAGATGAGAAAATGACAGAATAAGAATTTGATATGAAAAAACGGGGCATATTGCTTTTGTTTTATTGAATGTGGTAGTCAACCAGCTCTGCAAAGATAGCAATGAAAAGACTATTCAGGAAATATCTATCAATCTGGCACTTGCTTTATCTCAAGCAGAATAAGTATATTTATATTAATAAAAGCAGCAAATAATTATGCAAAGCAAAATCCGCTGGGGAATTCTTAGCACAGCAAAAATTGGTAGAGAGAAAGTTATCCCTGCCATGCAGAAAAGCAATCTTGTTGAAATTCTCGGGATTTCTTCCAGGGATCCTGAGAATGCAAAGGAGACGGCTGCCAAATTGGGCATACCACGGGCATATGGTTCCTATACTGAACTATTGAATGATCCCGAGATTGATGCCATATACAACCCTCTGCCTAATCATATGCATTTGGAATGGAGTCTCAAAGCCATGGATGCAGGAAAGCATGTACTTTGTGAAAAGCCGATTGGGATGAACAGCCAGGAGGCTGACAAGTTGATTGAGGTTGCTAAATTGAACCCGGAACTGAAGGTTATGGAAGCTTTTATGTACCGTTTTCATCCTCAATGGCAGAAGACTCTGGAACTGGTCCAAAACGGAAGCATTGGTAAGGTCAGAACCATCCAGAGTTTTTTTTCATATCATAATGTGGATCCACAAAATATCCGGAACCGGGTAGAAGCCGGCGGTGGAGCCTTAATGGACATAGGTTGTTATTGCATTTCTTTTCCAAGATTTCTCCTTGGCCAGGAACCCATGCGGGTAAGTGGGATTATAGATTCTGATCCTGTTATGAAAACCGACCGCCTCACTTCCGGCATACTCGATTTTTCTGAAGGAGTCACCTCAAGTTTTACCTGCTCAACACAATTGACGCCTTACCAGCGGACCCAGGTTCTTGGACCCGAAGGCCGTATAGAAATAGAGATTCCGGTAAATGCACCTCCCGATACTGCATGCAAAATCTGGCTGTATACAAAGGAGAAAAGCGAGGAATTTGAATTTGAGGCGGTGGACCAGTACACACTTCAGGCTGAATATTTTTCTAAAGCCATATTAGATAACAGTCCGGTCCCAATCCCCCTGGAAGATGCAGTCAACAATATGAGGGTAATCGATGCCATTCGAAAGAGTGCCGAAAATAAGGCATGGATTACCCCCTGAACTAATTAACTGATACTCTCATCTGAATAGCGGATAATTTTAAACGGATGCAAAAGCCTGTTCCAGATCGGCGATGATATCATCAATATGTTCGATCCCCACACTAAGTCGCAACTGGTCCTGAGTTACCCCTGCCGTAGCCTGTTCCTCCTCAGTCATCTGTCGATGAGTGGTTGAAGCAGGATGACAAGCAAGTGATTTTGCATCACCAATATTTACCAATCGCTTGAATAATTGAAGGGTATCATAGAACTTTTCTGCTTCTTCATACCCGCCCTTAATGCCAAAACTCAGAATTGCTGCGGGATTTCCTCCACAGTATTTCTTGGCCAGGGGATGATATTCACTGCTTTTCAATCCGCCAAATTTCACCCAGGAAACCTTTTTATGTTTTTCAAGATATTCTGCAACAGAAATGGCATTATCACAATGTCTCTCCATTCTTAGACTTAATGTTTCCAATCCCTGCAGGATCTGGAAAGCACTCATGGCAGCTAATGCAGAACCGGTGTTTCTGAGCGCTACAGTACGTGCCCTTCCAATATAGGCGGCAGGACCGAAAGCTTCTGTATATACCACTCCATGATAGGAAGGTTCGGGTGTATTCAGCATGGGGAATTTATCTTTATGTTTTTCCCAGGGGAATTTACCGGAGTCCACAATGGCTCCTCCCAGCGTGGTTCCATGTCCCCCGATATATTTAGTAAGGGAATGCACAACGATATCTGCCCCATAATCTATTGGATTGGTCAGAATCGGGGTAGCTACAGTATTATCCACAATCAATGGAACACCTTTAGCATGAGCTACTTTTGCCAACTCTTCCAGATCGGTAATATTCCCTTCCGGGTTACCGATGGATTCACAAAACACAGCTTTCGTCTTATCATCAATCAATTTTTCAATATCAGATGCCTTTGAAGAAGCTGCAAATTTCACATCTATCCCCTGGCTGGGAAGCATATGGGCAAATAGTGTATATGTCCCTCCATACAATTGGGGGGTGGACACAATATTATCACCTGCCACAGCAATATTGAGTATGGAATAGTTTATGGCTGCACTACCTGCACTGACACATAAGGCAGCCACTCCTCCTTCAAGCTCGGCAATCCTTTGCTCCAAAACATCTACCGTCGGATTCATAATCCGGCTATAAATATTACCTGTTACAGCCAGGTTAAAAAGATCCGCCCCATGCTGAGCATTGTCAAATTCATAGGCGACCGTTTGATAAATTGGGACAGCAACAGCTTTTGTTGTTGGTTCGGATTCATATCCTCCGTGGATTGAAATTGTTTCTTTCTTCATCTACTTAAATTTAAATTATAATCAATTCGTTATCATATATAAAACATACTGGCAGCCTGATCCTCATTTAGCTTCTTCTGCTTCTGAGACAGGTCCAACAGTTTAGTATCTTCCAGGTATCCAATAATGAGCTTATTCAATCCGTCCCAGAACTCCTTCGTAGCACATTCACCGCTACGGGTACAAGTACTGCCATCAGCAAGGCAATCAACAATAGTTAATTCGGGTTCAAACGCTTTATAGATATCATACATATTGATATCACCCGGATCTTTCGTTAGAACATATCCGCTCATCCTGCCACCTGCACTTTCAATCAAGCCAGAAGCTTTTAGGGAAGAGATCAGATGGTCGAGATATTTAAAAGATATTTCCTGCCTTTCTGATATTTCTTTTTGAAAGACACCCTCTCCCTGCCAGTGCATTGCGAGTTCGATCATTGTTCGGATGCCATACCTTGTTTTAGTATTGAATTTCATGATAATTATACTGTACTACTATTCCTATAGTATTAATGGCTCAAATATACATTAGTTTTTCAATCTGACAAGATTTACCACAAATAATGGAAAATCCGGAATTGGAATCAACCCTAATAAGCAATTCTTGATTAAGGAATTTGAAGAAAATTCCGTTGGTTGAAATTAAATTCTAATAAGGAACCATTTCGAAATTGAGGCCTGTTATCTCCTGGTAGGTCTGTCCGGCATCTAAGAGCTCTTCATCATCTGCCTCATAAAACCATTTGACAAGCAGATCTTTTCCCTCATCATGCAAGGGTTTCAGGCTCCTGAAGACATCAAGCAGGCTTTTGGAGGTCATGGTATTGAAATGCTCAAGTTCTACATTCAGGATAGTATTATCAGGGTCAGTACCGACGTATTCTTCACACCAGCTGATAATTGGATTATAAAAGACCTTAGAGTTTTCCGGATGCGATCTGCCCTTGATGGTCAATATTCCATTCTCTGGACTGAACTCGACAGTCGGAGTAGCTTCTGTTTCCTGAATTGAGATTGCATCCATTCCAAATATATTATCTCATGTCTCCAACCTAAATATATAAAAAGATTTCATAAAACCTGGTACTGGTGCAGTCTTAATGAGGAGTCATCCTGAATGGTAAACCTGTAATATGCTCGAAATTCTCTCCGGCTTCAAGGATATCTACATCGTCAGATTCGTAATGCCATACTATTTCTATCTCCTTCTCCTTCTCTTTTATGCACCTCAGGCGTTTGATCAGATCAAGCAAGCCTTTGGATGAACTGGTATCGAAATGTTCAAGGTAAACATCAACGATTGTCTTTGCTGCAGGATTGCTGGCATATTCTTCGCACCATGCAATAAGAGGTTTATAGAATACCCTTGAGTCCTCCGGTGTTGATCTGCCTTTTATGGCCAATAATCCATCATCAGGATTAAAGTCTATTCTCGGTGTCTTAGGGGTTGCCCGGATATTTACTGAATTCATTCTTTAATTTTTTTGCAATTCACGTAAATTTATAATTTTATTAGATTAATTCCTATATAATTTATCACGATTTTCTATCCTGGATTGCACTAAATTTTATATCTTGTATAAAGAATAAGCACACTACCTAAAGATTACCACTATGGCTAATAAAAAGGCTAAAAAGAAGAACAATAAGAAAAAGGACAATAAGGAGAAAAGTAAAAAGAAAAAGATCCTGAAGAAAAAAGATTCAAAGAAAAAAGTCCTCAAGAAAAAGGAGTCAAAAAAGAAGGATCCGAAAAAGAAAAATGTTACTGGGAAGAAGAAAAAGAATGTAAAAAAAGAAAAGAAAAAGAAATCCATTATCCAGGAACAGGTTAGTCCAGCTTCAGTAACCGAAGTTGTGAGCGATCACAGTTCCAACTATAATGTACGTAATGGCTTATCCAAACTCAGATCTTTAAATACCCCGGAAGATGTTCAGGCCTTTACCCGGGGTGAAAAGAGGCTTACACTTGTACGAGCTGTTCCAGGAGTTATCCGTAGACTTAGTGAGTAGGAGGGGGGAAAAAGACCTGTCCCAAAATCGGCACAGGTCTCTGTTTAAAAATATTTTTAAGTCTGAGGAATTGATCAGATGGCTACCATACGAAAAGGCAGTCCGGTTATAGCCTCGTAATTTTCGCCTGCCTCCATAATATCCTCGTCATCATCCTCATAAAACCAGTTCACAACAATCTCTTTCTCTGACTGCTTGATAGGATCCAATGCTCTGAATACTTCAAGGATGCTTTTGGAGGAACTTGTATTGAAATGTTCCAGGTGAACATTTACAGTGGTCATTTGTGGTGCATTTTGCACGTACTCGTCTACCCATGCCACAAGAGGTCTGTAAAAGTCCATCGTATTTTCAGGATTTGATCTGCCTTTGATCTCAAGAAGACCCTGGCCTTTATCAAATTCAATGCTTGGCGTCTTTGGAGTAGCCTCACGGGATATTGTTTCCATCGTAATTCTTTTTTTGGGTATTCTAATATAGTTATTAAATTCAAAAAATCAAGAATAAGTTGTGAACTATAATATATTTTATGCTTTTTGAAAGCATCACTGAGAGGTGGTATTATTCAGTTTGTATAATAAAATTTCTCACTCTTCTCAGGTGATCGACCAGATCAATAAAGACCTGATTATCTGTTATATTATGAGTATTAATTCCAGCCATCTCATTACTTGAATTTAATTCAGTATATAATTGTTTTAAATCCTTCATCATGGCCATAAATCGTTCTCCCTCCTCATCTCCCCTAATTTGTTCCAATAACAGGATCAAATTATCAAGGGCTTTTTCCTGTTGAAAAACCAGTATCATTATGGTCCAATAATGATCCAGATCTTCTTTGTCAGCATGAAACAGAAGGCTGGTGGTAAAGTGCAATTTTTCGATGAACTCACCGGTAGCGAAAAGGGTAGATATTCTAAGTAGTTCTATCTCCCTGAACTCATGTTCAAGAGATTCGGCAGATTTGGAAAAGTACTTTATCAGGGTATCTGAAGGCACCCCGGCGGACCTGTATCTCTTATACATGCCGTGGTCATACAGATGCCCAGCCCCTATCCTTTCAGCAATTAACCTTGCTTTTTCAAGGAATAAATCAGCTTTTTCATCCTGATCATAGGTCAGTAAATATACCAGGTCAACCGTATACACCCCAAGATTGATGGCCGCTCTGGATGAATCCTCCATGTAATAGCTATCCATTCCTGAATCATTGACCAGGTCGGGAATAAAACCTGCGCCTGTCAATTTAATCAGCTGTACTATTCCGGAGGGATCTTTCAATCCGGGATTTACTGTTTCAAGCTTTTTGATAAATTGTTGCTGATGAAGTTTCCCGGGTTCGCCCATACCGGACTCCTGCTTTCCTGATTCCTGTTCTTTCCTGCCATTGCATGCGGAAAACAATACCGTAAACAGAGTGATGAGAATTACATGAGAGATAAGTGTACCAGATTTCATAGAATAAAAATAAGGAATATGCTACCATTAAAAAAGCCCCTCATAATAAGGGGCTTTGACAATATCTAAACAAGTCAGATAGTAGCTTACTCTGTTTCTGTTGAGACAAGGCTAGTCCTCAATTCTTCAACCTGGTCGGCGATCATCTTAAGATACCTGCCACTGCCCTTTGTTTCCGGTGTCCAGTTTGCGATCTTTTCTTTAAAATTTGCTTCCACGTAAACCTGCTTTAGTTTGTTCATTTCACTCATGAATTGTTCTCCTTCATCCTCTTCCCTGATCTGATCTAAAAGCGTAATAAGATCGTCAAGCGGTTTTTCCTGGTTGGCAACACCGAT
>JAUUZM010000249.1 GCA_030589965.1 Bacteroides sp. | reverse complement strand
CTGCATTCCCAAGTAGAATTACCGCACTTACAAGGGTGAGTATGAATTTGTTTACCCACATGAGGACTAAAAATAATATTTTAAAACATATAGTAAGCAGTTTTACATTTATTAAATTCGCAGCAGTTATAAAATTTCCAAAATGAGTATTCTGATCACAGATATAAAGTCCCTCTTGCTTACCGAAACAGAACCTCAAGCCTATGTTTCAGGTGAAAAAATGAGTCAATTGCAATCCATTGATAATGCCTGGCTTTATTTGAATGGGGATAAGATTGTTGATTTTGGCCGCATGGATGACCCCGGGATTATTTCTATTCGCAAGTCGGATAAGAAAGTTCACGAGATCCCTTCCGGGGGAAAGCTGGTCCTTCCAGCATTTTGTGATTCACACACCCACCTGGTGTATGCCGGCAGCAGGGAAAGAGAATATACCGATAAGATACGGGGATTATCCTACGAGGAGATTGCAAGGCGTGGCGGGGGAATACTCAATTCTGCAGCCCTGCTACGGGAAACCTCTGAAGATGAACTTTACGGGCAGTCCCTCACCAGGATACAGGAAATAATGAGTATGGGTACCGGTGCTGTGGAGATAAAAAGCGGGTACGGACTGGATACTGAAGCCGAACTAAAGATGCTCAGGGTGGTTAGAAGACTGAAGGAAAACACAAATCTGGAAATACGTTCAACCTTTCTGGGTGCACATTCTTTTCCACATGAGTACAGGCAGGATCCGGACAGATACGTAGATGTTGTGGTGAAGGAGATGATACCTGCCGTTGCCGGAGATGGACTGGCAGATTTTATCGATGTGTTCTGTGACCGGGGATTTTTTACGGTACCACAAACCGAACGGATTCTGGAGGCAGGTATTAAGCATGGAATGAAACCCAAGATACATGCCAATGAACTGGATTATTCAGGCGGGATACAGGCAGGGGTGAAATACGGAGCCCTTTCGGTCGACCATCTTGAATTTACCGGAGAGGAAGAGATTCAATGCCTGAAGGATTCAGGAACCATGCCAACCCTTTTGCCGGGTGCTTCGTTTTTTCTTGGACTGAAATATGCGCCGGCCAGGACAATGATTGAAGCCGGACTCCCGATTGCACTGGCATCCGATTTCAACCCGGGGAGCTCCCCTTCAGGGGATATGAAGTTCATTATGTCTCTTGGATGTATTCAGTTGCGCATGCTACCTGTTGAGGCCCTGCATGGGGTCACGCTGAATTCTGCATATGCGATGGGTATACAGGACACACATGGAAGTATCTGCCGGGGAAAAAAGGCCAGTGTAATTATCACCAAGCCTGTCCCTAATCTTGATTATCTGCCCTATGCTTACGGCAGTGACCTGATCGATACGGTAATTCTGAACGGCAGGGTAGAATTTTCAAATATTAAAAATGAATTGGAGTCAGATTAAAAACAAGCTGCCTCTCAAAATCTCTGATTTTGCAGCAGCGTTTTTTAAACTGATCCAAGAAAATATTACAGAATGAAACAAATTATAGAATGCGTTCCGAATTTCAGTGAAGGCAGGGACCTGGGACTTATAAAGCAGATCACCGATGAGATAGAAGCAGTGGATGGAGTAAAATTACTGGATGTTGACCCCGGCAAAGCAACCAATCGTACGGTAGTTACCCTGGTCGGTGAACCGGATGATGTGATTGAAGCTGCATTCAGGGGAGTAAGAAAAGCTGCTCAGCTGATTGATATGAGCAAACATAGCGGAGAGCATCCCAGGTTCGGAGCTACAGATGTATGTCCTCTTGTACCAGTTTCAAACATAAGCATGGAGGAAACGGTAGAGTATGCCAGAAAGCTGGCAAAACGGATAGGAGAAGAACTGGATATAGCAGTATATTGTTATGAATCCGCCGCACTTTCCGAAAAACGACGGAACCTGGCTGATGTTCGTAGTGGTGAATATGAAGGATTGAAGAAGAGACTTACCCAGGCAGAATGGAAGCCTGATTTTGGTCCATCGAAATTCAATTCGGGTGCAGGAGCAACTGCTGTCGGAGCAAGAGATTTCCTGGTAGCCTATAACATAAACCTGAATACAACCTCTACACGAAGGGCCAATGCCATAGCATTTGATGTCCGTGAGAGAGGCAGGGCAAAAAGAGAAGGGAATCCACTTACCGGGAAGATTGTAAAAGCTCAGGATGGGAAGCCCGAAATGATCCCTGGTTCCCTGAAGTCTGTGAAAGCCATTGGCTGGTATATAGAGGAATACGAGGTAGCACAGATTTCCATGAACCTCACTAATATTTCCATTACACCTGTGCACATCGCTTTTGATGAAGTTTTTGCGCGTGCTGAAGCAAGAGGTGTGAGGGTGACGGGTTCGGAGCTTGTTGGACTCATCCCTCTTCAGGCTATGTTGGATGCAGGAAGACATTTTCTCAGGAAACAAAACAGGTCGCTGGGAGTTTCTGACTCGGAACTGATCAAGATTGCTGTGAAATCTATGGGTTTGGATGAGTTATATCCCTTTAAACCCCAAGAAAAGATTATTGAATACATGATCAAGGACGGGGGGGGAGTAAATCTTGCCGACCTTACGGTTCGGAGGTTTATGGAGGAGACAGCTAGTGAATCACCCGCCCCGGGTGGTGGTTCCATTGCTGCCTGTATGGGTTGCCTTGGGGTGGCCCTGGGTACTATGGTGGCCAACCTTTCATCACACAAAAGAGGATGGGATGATAGATGGGAAGAATTCTCTGACTGGGCGGAAAAGGGAAAGTTCATTCAGGAAGAACTTTTAAGACTGATTGATGAGGATACACAGGCCTTCAACCGGATTATAGCAGCTTTTGCACTTCCAAAGAATACCAGTGAAGAAGCAGAAGTTCGTAAAGAAGCCATTCAGTCAGCCACCAGAGAAGCTATCCAGGTCCCATTCAAAGTTATGCAGACAGCAGCAGAATCAATGGAATTGCTTCAGGCTATGGCTGAAAAAGGGAACCCGGCTTCGGTCTCAGATGCAGCGGTAGGAGCACTTGCCGTCAGATCCGCCGTCAGGGGAGCCTTCCTGAATGTGAAAATTAATGCCGGGGGACTTGAAGACCAACAATTTATCAATAGTATAATTATGGAAGCAAAGGCTATAGAAGGAACTGTTATGAAACAGGAAAATGAGATATTGCAAATAGTTGAGTCCAGGCTTTAGAATGAATCTAAATAAGATGCCTTTCCAGAGGGTCTTCTAAATATATATGAAACCTTGTATTCATAGTACTTCCAGGTCTGTTTCAATTCGCTAAGCCCTGTTATACCTTCAATAGGTTCTTAAAAACTTGTTAAAAAACCAGGTCGTAATTCAGCAACTGTAGATATAATGCATGATACATGGATTTAATAATTTCTTAATATTTTTTTGAATCATAAGTTTTTTTTTTAGTTTTGATGCCATGAATAAATTAATTTAACCGCTGTTTTTATTAAACCTAAAATTTTTATCTATGAAAAGATTTACGACTTTGCTGGCACTTTTTGTGCTTGTGGGCGTTCAGCTCTTACATGCGCAGAGAGTGCAGATCACGGGTAATGTAACCAGTTCCGATGACGGTTCTGCATTACCTGGGGTATCAGTTGTGGTGAAGGGGACTACGATTGGTACAGTTACAGATTTTGAGGGAATTTATGACCTTGCTGTACCCGAGGATGCAACTACCCTGGTTTTCAGTTTCATTGGAATGGTTTCACAAGAAGTGGGGATCGCTGGCGCGGCTTCTGTTGATGTGGTACTTGAACCCGATGTTGTTGGAATCGACGAGGTTGTTGTAACCGCTATCGGTATTGCAAGATCAGAGAAATCCCTCGGTTATAGTGTTCAGTCAGTGGAATCTGATGAGATTTCAAGGGCCAACACTTCCGACGTGATCAACTCCATAGCTGGAAGAACAGCTGGAGTAGCGATCACAAGTTCATCGGGCATGCCCGGAGCATCCACCTATATGACAATTCGTGGTTCCGCTTCCATTACAGGGAATAACCAACCTCTTTTTGTAATTGACGGTATGCCGATTGTAACAGGCGATGGACGGACATCCTATAATGAAAGAGATGGTCAAGGTGGTAGTGTTGGAGGTTCTGGGGCATCCAGCCGCAGTATTGACCTTAACCCCGAAGACATTGCCTCCATGACGGTTCTAAAGGGTGGTGCTGCCACTGCACTCTACGGACTTAGAGCTGCCAACGGTGCCATTGTTATTACTACTAAGAAAGGAGCACAGGGAGCCAAGAAGATGAAGGTGGATTTCCATACATCCGTTGGTTTCGACAAGGTATCCCAGCTGCCTGCCAGGCAGAACACTTTTGTCCAGGGTAATAACGGTGAGTGGATTGGCGGATTCCAGCGTACATGGGGACCCAATTCTGATTCACTGCAGTATGATACCACCACCGATCCTGAATATAAATGGGACAAGAATGGTATGATCGTTGGGGAAAGTGATCCAAATGCCAACGGCAATCGCGTACAGATGTATGATCCTTATGAGTTCTTCCAGACCGGTGTGACCATAAACAACAGATTGAGTATTTCTTCTGGTAATGATCAGTCTACTTATTATTTCTCCATTGCAGATATTGAGCAGACCGGCGTTGTACCGGAATCTCAGTTTGGACGTACAAACGTACGATTAAATGCTTCGTCCAACCTTACCAAATGGATGAAGGTATCGACAAATATGACTTACTCTAATTCAAGAGCTAACCAAATCCAGCAGGGATCAAACACCTCTGGCGTGATGCTGGGTCTTCTAAGAACACCTCCTTCATTTGACAACAGCGCCGGATATGAATTCCCTGACGGAACACAGCGCACTTATCGAAATGGTGGAGGTTATGATAATCCATATTGGACCGCAAATAAGAACAGTCTTGATGACAGAACCAACAGATTTATTGGTAACGCTATTTTGAATTTCACTTTTACAGACTGGTTCAGTGCATCCTATAATATTGGAATGGATTCTTATTCCCGGCAGAAAACGGATATCATGGCGGTGGGTTCACGGAGTCAGCCGTCTGGTACTATGGAAGAAAAAACCATTAATGAAAAACAATTCAATCACGATCTCCTGCTTAATTTCCACAGGACATTCGGTGATTTTGATGCCGGACTGACACTTGGAAACAATATGTTTTCCAATAGTTATGAGGAACTTTATGGTGATGCTATGGGATTGGAGATTCCTTATTATTACAATCTATCCAACTCTG
>JAUUZM010000118.1 GCA_030589965.1 Bacteroides sp. | reverse complement strand
TTTTTGTATCCGGACCTGGATACAGCAAGGATGATCAGTTGACTGACCTTGGGAAAAGAGAAGGAAAAGTCGGGATACCTGCCATACATATAAGCAGGAAGACGGCGGACATAATCCTGGAGAATACAGGGAACAGTATTGAATCACTGGAAAAACAGTTACTTGAACACAGAAAACCTGCCTCACTTGCTACAAGTACAATATTGAAAGCTTCAGCCGATGTTAATCCAACCCTCACAAATACCTACAATGTTGTAGGATACCTTGAAGGAAACGACCCTCAACGCAAGGATGAGATCATTGTTATCGGGGCGCATTACGATCATCTGGGCATGGGTGGCCAGGGTAGCTCTTCCAGGAAACAGGATACGGTTGCTCCCCATAATGGTGCAGATGATAATGCCTCTGGTGTAGCCGCGCTTATTGAAGTTGCTGAAAAGCTAGCAGGAGCTGAAACAAAACCTTCAAACTCATTTATTTTTATCGCATTTGGTGCCGAAGAAATGGGACTCCTGGGTTCAAAATATTATGTAGATAATCCACTGTATCCCATAGAGGATGTAAGGATCATGCTGAATATGGATATGGTAGGACGGCTGAGAGATCAGCAGTTACAGGTAGGAGGTGTCGGAACCACACCCATAAGCGAAGACATGGTCACTAACAGGGTCCGCCATGACAGTCTAAATATAAGTACCACCCGAGAAGGCTATGGGGCATCTGACCATACCAGTTTTTATGGAAAGGATATTCCGGTACTGTTTATAACCACAGGCGCACATACCGAATACCATACACCTGAGGACGATGTGGAAAGTCTTAATATGCCAGGTATGGTCAGAGTCTCAAACTATGTGTTTGAACTTGCAGATTACTTAGACCAGCTGGAAGACAGCCTTATATTTCAGGAAGCAGGACCGAAGGTCAGATACTCGGGAAGACGTGGCCGCCGAATCGTTATGGGTATTATGCCTGACTTCACAGATAACGATGAGGAACCAGGTATGCGTGTGGATAATGTGAATCCCGGGCAACCGGCATTTTTAGGAGGAATGAAAAAAGGCGACTATATAATGGCCATTGAAGGAAATGCAATAAACGGAATATATGATTATATGTACCGGCTTTCAAAAATGAGCAAAGGGCAGATAATTGTAGTAACCGTAAAAAGGGATGATGCCAGCCTCGACCTGCTGGTACAGCTATAAATAAAAATAAACTTAAATAAAAATAGACTTATGAATAAGACTCTGATCTGGATAATAGCGGTTGTAATAACAATTGCTACGGTAATTTACCAGCGCAAAACCGGACCGACATATCCTGTAAATGCAAGTGTAGAAATAAGTGGTCAAACCATTGAATCCAGTCTACCCCGAAGTCATGGGGGTGACGGTGATCGAGAAATACGAATTGAGGTACTTGACTCCAAAATTGAAGGCAGGATTATCTACAAAAGATATAAAATTGAAGAAGCATTTACCACGGTGGACATGCACAGGCAGGGAACGGATCTGATAGGCTACCTACCCCATCAGCCCCCGGCTGGAAAGATTGAATACAGCGTGGAATTGATTCACGAAAATGTTTCCTATCCCCTGAATGAATCGCCCACTGTTGTTAGATTTAAGGGAGGCGTACCTGCAGGAGTGCTGATACCCCATATCCTGTTTATTTTTATAGCTGAGCTACTTTCATTAATAGCCGGACTCTTTGTTATATTCAAGTTCAACCGTTATAAGCTTTATAGCATCCTGACCGTAGTGTTTCTCTTTCTGGGAGGCTTTGTGCTTGGACCGGTTATTCAGAAGTACGCCTTTGGGGCGTTCTGGACAGGTTTTCCTTTCGGAATGGACCTGACCGATAATAAGGTGCTGTTCGCTATGATATTCTGGATACTGGCTGTGGTATTAAATATTAAGAAAGATCGGCCTAAACTTGTACTGGCGGCCTCCATTGTTTTCTTTCTGATAAATATGATCCCACACAGTATGTTCGGTTCGGAACTTAATTATGAATCCGGCGAGGTAGTTACCGGAATGATAATGATGTTTTAAAAGACCTTGAAAAGACTGCAGAGTTTATTATTACATCAAGCTATCCAGGCCGGTGTCCGGGAGATGGATTCCGTCGGACTGCATTATTTTTTCGTAATTTGCAGCACCCAAATAATACTATCGTCTTTAAATCGGAATGAATGGTAAAAAAGCCTGCTTATTCCAACATTCATCAGGATCTGATTGACCTGTGCAGAACAGGAGACCGGGAAGCACAGTTCAGAATTTATGAACTGTACTACAAGGCGATGTATAATACCAGCCTTAGGATTGTGAAGAATGAGACAGAGGCAGAAGACCTCATGCAGGATTCATTTTTATCAGCATTCGAGAAGATTAATACTTACAGTGGTACGGTGAGTTTTGGAGCATGGCTGAAGAAAATTGTTGTAAACCGTTCACTCGACAGTATTAAAAAACAAAGATTGTACTTTGAAACGCTGGATGAAAAGGTAGCACTTGGTTTAAGTGATGATTTTCCTGCTGAAACTGAGGTCGATACCGAGAAGATCCGAAAAGCTATTATGGATCTTCCCGACGGTTTCAGAGTAGTTATCACGCTTTACCTTTTAGAAGGATATGATCATGAAGAAATCGGACAGATACTTAATATATCCAGTTCAACATCCAGGTCTCAATATTCAAGAGCCAGACAAAAACTGGTTGAAATATTAGAAAGCAATGAGTAAGCTTGAAAAACATATCAGGGATAACAGAGACAGCTTCGACAGCGCTGAGCCATCCATGGAACATTTTGAAAAGTTCCGGGATAAACTTCAGCCTGCCAGACGGGCCTTGTATACCCGTATTCCAAACTGGGTTAAGGTCGCTGCAGTACTCATTTTTGTTGCTGTCAGCAGCATTATGGTTTTTGAACAGGCACAGCAATATTATGCAAAACGTGAAAATCCCATGAAGGATATTCTCCCGGGTGAATATTTTGAGGCCCAGGTCTATTACACTTCACAGATAAAGGAAAGGTATTCTGAAATCGTACAGCTTAATTCCTCTGACCCAGAAAGAAACGAGATTCTGTTTACGGAACTCAGAGAAATGGATAGAATGTTCCAGGCTTTACTCAATGACCTGCAGACAAATCCATCAGATGAAAGAGTGCTTTCGGCCATGATCACTCATTACCAGATGAAACTTGAGGTTATGGGACAAATAATCCAGCAATTAGAAAAAGCAAACAAGATAAATTCAACATACCAAAATCATGAAAACAAAGAAGTATAGAGTAGTCTTTTTTATTGGTGTTTTTCTAAGCCTGTCCGGAGCATGGGCTTATGCTGAAGAAATATCAAAAGAATACCATGAAGAGTTCGATGCGGATAAGAATACCGTTCTTACACTGAAAAATAAGTACGGAAATATTGATATCCAGAACTGGGACAAGCCAAGCATTAAGATCGATGTCAAGGTCACTGTGAAACACTCAAACAGAGAAAAGGCAGAGAAGGTGCTTGATTACATTAATGTAAAATTCTCATCCGGAACCAATTCCGTGTCAGCGGAGACTAATATTGACGAACGTTTCAGCCGCTCAGGCAACTGGAAAGGCGGGAATGATTTTGAAATAAACTATACCGTTCAGATGCCTGCTGACATCAACCTGGACCTGTCAAATAAATACGGACATGTTTTAATTGATGAGGTGGCAGGTCACGCAAAAATTGTACTAAACTACGGAAAACTTACAGTCGATAAACTATCAAGGGGTAATGTCAAGCCTTTGAATACCCTGAATCTGGCCTATGCCAGTGGAAGCAGTATCACGGAGTGCAGCTGGTTGAAAGCCAATATCAAATACTCCAGTCTTGATATTGAGAAAGCAAAGGCTTTTGTTGGATATACTTCCTACATGAAGCTTTCCATTGATGAAGTAAGCTCTGTTGTAATTGAAGGAAAGTATGATGGTTATACCTTCGGGACACTTTCAAACCTCGTGGTTAATACGCGATATTCAAGCATTAAAGCTGATGTATTAAGTAAGAAGCTGGAAGCCGAAACAAAATACACAAATGTTACCATCGGCAGTATGCCGGCGGACTTCGAAGGAATAAATATAACATCCGGATATGGAACATACCGGATCGGTCTGGATGAAGAGGCTTCTTTTAACCTGGAAGGCGATGCTTCTTATGCTAAGATATATTATCATGAAGGTGGCAGGGTCAGCAGGATACAGGAAAACAACTCCATGGAGGTAAACGGTACCGTTGGCCCAAATCTAAATCCCACTGCAGTGGTAAAAATCACCACAAGGTATGGGAATGTTAAGCTGAACGAATAATCCTAAACCAAAAGTAAGTGAGACCGCTATGAATAACCTCCTATCACTTCTGCTGATCTTTGCTTTTGCATTATCCCTGAACGCTCAGGTGCGGCTGGAATATGCCATTGTTATTCATGGCGGTGCTGGAAATATAAGTCCAACGTTCATTTCCCCCGAAAGGGAAAAAGAGATCACAGATAAACTATCAGAAGCTCTTGAAACCGGGATTGGTATTCTGGAGCTTGGTGGATCTGGTATGGATGTCGTTGAAAAGGTGATCAGGATACTGGAAGATTCACCTCTTTTTAATGCCGGGAAGGGTGCTGTATTTAATCATGCTGGCAAAAATGAGATGGATGCATCTATTATGGACGGCAAAACCCTGAACGCCGGTGGTGTTACGGGGGTTGGTGATATCAAGAATCCAATTTCGGCTGCCCGTATGGTTATGGAAAAATCCCCGCATGTTCTGATGATGGGTGCCGGGGCATCTGAATTTGCAAATGCTAATGGGGCAGAAATTGTTGATTCAGGATATTTTCACACAGAAAAACGCTGGAACGACCTGCAGAAACAGTTGGCTAATGATAAGCTTGAGAAATATGGTACAGTAGGATGTGTTGTGCTGGATAAAGATGGTAACCTGGCAGCAGGCACATCAAGCGGCGGAATGACAAACAAACGCTGGGGAAGGATAGGCGATGTTCCCATTATCGGTGCCGGGAATTATGCTAATAATAATAGTTGCGCTGTAAGCTGTACAGGCCATGGAGAATTCTTTATAAGATATACTGTGGCACATGATATCTCTGCTCTTATGCAATACAAGGGCCTTTCAGTGGAGGAAGCAGCCTATGAGGTGGTGCATAATAAATTGAAACCTGCAGGAGGATCAGGTGGAGTGATATGTGTGGATAAACATGGGAATATATCCATGGAATTCAACTCATACGGAATGATGCGTGCCTGGGCAAATTCTAAAGGTGAGATGGGAGTTAAGGTATTCGATTAGAACTATAACTAAGATTTAGATTAGGGTCAGTCCCGTCTCACGATAAACCCGGGATTAAGTAAATTCTCCTTATTATAGCTCAATGGAGTTTTCTCGTCCAGCAATGTGACTTTACAGCCGGATGCTTCGGCAATGGCCTGGCCTGCTCCAGTATCCCATTCCCAGGTGGGTGCAAAACGAGGGTATATGCTTGCAGTTCCTTCGGCAACCAGGCAGAATTTCAGGGCTGAGCCCCTGGATACCAGTTCAAGATCGGGATGTTTCTTTTTCAGAGAATCTATATACTTCCTGGTCAATCTGTTAATATGTGAACGGCTGGCCACTACCCGAAAGCTCTTATCCCTGGATGCCAGGGGCAAGGATTCTGAAAGAGTTTGCAATTGCTGTTCAGAAACAATGTCGACCCATTTCTGAGAAAACTCCTCGATTCGGAAAGCTCCTCTACCCTCTTCTGAGTAGTACATTATATCAAGAAAGGGTGCATAGAGAATCCCAAGTACAGCTTTTTGTTCGCGAATGAGTGCGATATTCACGGTGAACTCCCCGTTTCTCCGGATAAATTCTTTGGTCCCGTCCAAAGGATCAACCAGCCAGAATACCTTCCATGTTTTCCTCTCCTCATATCCGCTTTCCTTTCCCTCTTCTGATAGTACAGGAAAACCTGTTGGAACAAGATGATCTGATATCACTCTATGAGCAGCATGATCTGCTTCGGTCACCGGCGAGGCATCTTCTTTAAGTTCTGTTTTAAAATCTGGTTTCCGGTACACTTCCAGTATGGCTTTCCCTGCATACTGTGCAGCCTCCAATGCGATCATTAAATATCCCTGGGAATCAGACATAAGGCTAAAAATAAATAAGTGATAATATGGTTACAGTGACCACCATATAAAGAAGTGTCAGGGGGGCCCCTATCCGGAAAAAATCATTAAATGAGTATCCACCCGGGCCATAGACCATAAGGTTTGTCTGAAATCCTATCGGAGTCATGAAGTTGGCGGATGAGGCAAAGGCTGTCACAAGGATAAAGGGCATAGGATCAATTTGCAGGTTGACAGATGCCTGAAGGGCAATCGGTAAGATTATTGCAGCTGCGGCTTTGCTGGTAATATAGGCTGCCAGAATTGTAGTTATCAGGTAGATTCCAGCTAGTATACCAATTGTTCCAAGGGGAGCAAATAGGCGGATTACTCCATCAGCGACAAGATCTGCCGTTCCTGTTTTTACCATTGCTGTGCCCAGCGCAAGCGCCAGGACTATGATCACCGCTAGGTTGTAGTCCACTGCCCTTGGAAGTTCCCGGGGTTGTGCTATTTTCATGGCAAGAGACAGCACAATAATGAGAAGTAGGCTGAGAAAGAGAGGAAACCAGTCCATTGCAGCCAGAAAAATAGCTACCAGGAGTCCCCCGAGAAGGACAGCGGCCTTATACCACTCCAGTTTCACCAACTCCTTTACTTTTGAAATAAAGTAAAAATCCTTGGTTGCAATGGTACGGGCTACAAAATTTTCTCCCGTGAACAGAAGCAGGACATCTCCGGAGTGAAGAACCACTTCCCCTATCTTCGCCTTAATAAGTTCACCATTTCGGTGTACGGATACAATGGCAGCATCATATTTGCTCCTGAAATTGGCAGATCTCACTGTTTTATTAGCAATGGTTGAGTTCTGTGATACCACCACTTCGACCACTTCTGCACGGGATTTATGCGCTAATTGTCCAACCTCAGGAATTACCAGTCCGGCACTGGATGCAATCATGTCTGCAATCGCTTCGGTCTCACCGGCAAATATCAGCACATCCCCCTTGTCCAGTAAAAAATCAGCACCAAAAACGGTGATTTTATAACCTCTTCTCCATATCTCCACAATATAGAATCCGGGCTTATGCCTTAAGCCAGCTTCTTCAATGGATTTCCCTATATGGGGAGATTTATCACTGACCTTGGCTTCCAGGAGGTATTCCCGGTTGCCCATTGAAAACTGTGTCAGGGCATCTGGTCTTGAGGGCAGTAATTTCTCACCAAATAAAAACAGGTAAAGCCATCCAATAATGATCATGGGTCCGCCGACTACTACAAAATCAAAGATTTTAAGGGGTTCCAGGTCCGGAATAATAGTCTGATCTACAACTAATCCAGCAACAATCAGATTGGTTGAGGTCCCAATTAATGTAGCCGATCCGCCCAGGATGGCAGCATAGGAAAGAGGGATCAGAAACTTGGATGGAGAAATATCGTTTCGCTTGCACCATGAATGAACATAAGGGATCATAACTGCCACCAGAGGAGTATTGTTAAGAAAGGCAGAGAATCCTGAGATCAGCAAGGTCATACGGCCGAGGAAACCACGGTTGGATTTGGCTGAACGAAAAAACCTGTCAAAAATAACCTCCACTACAGCAGTTCGCCTAATAATATCTCCTATCAGCAATAAGAGAAGTATGACAGCTATTTGTTCGTTCCCGAATCCTTTTAATATCTCGGAAGGGGTGAGCACACCAAATAGTCCAAGTACAATTACTCCTACCAGGAATGTAAAGGCCGGTCCAAGAATTTCCCTGTAAAGGGATATTAAGATAAACAGGAGAACAGCGAAGACAAGTATCTGATCAAAGCTCAGCATAGTATATACCTGCCGGTTAAAGGGCAGGCATAAAGTAAAGAAAATAAATTATCAGATAAAAATTTTAAGTCTGAAGCCGGCTTTTAAATGGTAGAAATGTCATAAAATCTGCATGATGTACAATATAGGCTTCTACAGATCGCTTAATCATATCCCCCTCCCCTGCATGTGCAGCTATTATATGGCAGACTTCGGGTGGTACACCGCAGAATTCAGCAAGACTCACTCCTGAAAACGGATGTCTCAGGTATTTCCCGTAATTTCCCTGGATAGCTTTTCCGTCTTTTTTCTCATATTCAAGAAGTTTGCCTACATCAGCCAGGATGGCGCCGGAGATCAGAACATCCATATTCACACTAAGTCCCTTTCCCAGATGGTTCTTGATTTGTTCCCCACTGTCTCGGGCAATATGTACCACACAGCGTTTATGTTCCATAAAACTAACTTCCAGGTCAGGCACCAGCAGGGTAAACGGAATCACATTCAGGTCCTCCGCGTTTAGTACAGATTTTGACAGGGCCATCTCCCAGGTCTTAGCAGTTTGATCCCTGAGTACAGTATCCTTGATCCATTCAAGCTC
>JAUUZM010000099.1 GCA_030589965.1 Bacteroides sp. | reverse complement strand
GTATACCTGTATAATGAGGAGAATGAGACCCTGGTAAACCTTTCGACGTATGCCTATAACAGGAAAAAGCATATCACCCAGGAATTCAGCGTCGGCTACGGTTTGATAGGCCAATGTGCCTATGAAAAGGATTATATCTACCGGACTGAAATTCCGGAAGATTATTTTACAATTTCATCTGGACTCCTGGGTGAGAAAAGGCCGGCCTCCCTGCTGATTGTTCCGCTTATTTCTGAGGATATGCTTCAGGGCGTTGTTGAAATAGCTTCGCTGAATCCTGAAATCCCGGATCAGACCATAACTCTGGTTCAGGAATTGGGAAGTATTATCGCACGGACTGTATTCAACCTCAGAGTTAATCAGAAAACTGAAAGGCTGCTGGAGGAGTCACAGGGGATGACCATCGAACTGCAGCGGAATGAGGAGAAGCTGAAAGAGACCGCAGAAGAAATGCGTGTTACCCAGGAAGAACTAAAACTTTCTAATGAACAACTGGAAGCCCAGGTTCAGGAGGTGGAAAATGCACAAAAACGTCTGCACTGGCTTCTTGAAAATGCTTCAGAGATTATCAGCATTTATGACAAGGATAGTCAGAATACTTATACCAGTCCATCCGCCACCCGCATCCTTGGTTACACTCCTGAAGAATTGATGAAGGGAAAAGATTTTGAACGGCTGACACTGGATGGACAGGAACAATTACGAGCCGTTTTTGATGTGATCGTGAAAGATCCTTCCCTGACCCCAACTATTGAATACACCTATGTGCGGAAAGACGGGCAACAGGTTTCTCTCGAGTCAAAAGCACGGAACTTACTGGATGACCCTGCAGTCAATGGGATTATCCTGAATACAAGTGACATTACGGAAAGGCGGAGGCGGGAAAAAGAAGAGCGCATCCGAACCAGGATGCAGTCCCTCTCCGAAAATTCACTTGACCTGATCATACGATTGAGTCTGGATGGAAATTTCTATTATGCTAATCCGGTTGTGGAGGATTATCTTATGAAAAACCCGGGTGAGCTCATGAACAAGAGCATTTCTGATGTTGAGATACCTGAAGTGCTGAAAGAATTTTTCGGAATGACCATTCTGAGTGTTAAAGACAGTCCATCTAAAACAAACACTGAACTCACCATACCGGTCAAGACTGGTGCCAGGATCCTGGAAAGGATTATGAAAATGGTTGCCATTCCCGAATTCAATGAACGGGAGCTTGAGACCATTCTGATTGTGGGACACGATATCACAGAAGCCAAACGGATCGAGAAGGAGATACAGATCAAGAACAGAAAGATTGAGGACAGTATAAACTACGCTGAACGTATCCAATCGAGTATTCTTCCAGGGATTAAACAGATACATGAATATTTTCCGAATTGTTTCATCTATTACAAACCCCGGGATGTGATTTCCGGAGATTTTCCCTGGTTCTTTCCTAAGAGCAAGGAGCTGGTTTATCTAGCTGCAGTTGATTGTACGGGACATGGCGTTCCGGGGGCTTTGCTTTCATTTGTGGGCTACTTCCTGCTCAACAATATTGTAGACCATGTGCGGGAACTTAGTGCAGGAGAGATTTGTGACAAATTACATGAGGGAGTACGCAAGACCCTGAAACAGGATAGTGAAGATGCCGATGCCAGGGATGGAATGGACAGTGCTTTTTGCAGGATTGATACTGTCTCAAAAGAGATTCAATATGCCGGGGCACATCGTCCATTATATTTGCTCAGAAAGGGAGAACTTATAGAGTTCAAGGGTGACCGGAAAGCCATTGGAGGTATTCCCAGCCGAAAAAGAGCTGAACAAGCTTTTACTAACCACATCATTCCTTATCAGTCCGGCGACAAATTCTTCTTCTTCACAGACGGAATGCCAGATCAGCTCGGGGGAAATGAAAATAAGAAATATTCCCCGAGGAGGATTCGGGAAGCTATTACAGACCAGCCAGGATTTACCATGAATCAGTATAAAAACTATTTTTTGCATGACTTTGAGGATTGGATGAAAAATGCCAAACAGATCGATGATGTATTGCTTATTGGCATAGAATTCTAACCCTTTATCAAATTGAGTCCCCCTTTTCCTTATTCTTTGTTTACTTTGGTTTGATTTTTATTATTTTAGTTAAGTAATGAGATTCTCGCATGATGAAAGATTTAAACGCCATCCCCGGGAAGGGCTTTCTTGATTTTGTATATGATTTCTATTCCTCTATGAAGGCCCATGAGATCAATCTTGTCTATGAGGGTAAGGTTACTCATCAGATCACCAAAGCTTTCATAGCCCTTGCAGAAGCCCAGATGGAAGAAGACGAGGAAGCCTCAAAGGTTCAGCGTACTGTTTTTCATGTAATGGTGGAATGCCTTCAGAATATCAGCAGGCATGCAGATGAATTCGAGACCGGAGAGACTGCCTATTCTGGTAAAGGAATTTTTATGGTATCCAACACAAATGATGCGTATTGTATTACTACCGGAAATGCCATTAATAATGAAAAGATACCTGAGCTTGAGGAAATACTGCAACAGATTAATGAACTGGACGAAGAGAACCTGAAAGAACTTTATATGAAGCAGATGAAGGAAGGAAGATTGTCTGAAAAGGGAGGAGCAGGCCTGGGATTTATTGACATTCGGAGGAAAACAGGCGAGCAGCTAGATTACCATTTTCTTCCCCTCAGCGAATCGGTTTCATTTTTCCTTTTAACGACATTAATACCCAGAACACTATAAATTGTTCACTATGGATGAATTAATAATTGAAGGAACGGAAGACAGTCCCCAGATTACACTGGATCTGAATGCTAACATTATGGAAATATCAGGCCGGTCATTGCCGGAAGATGTAAACACCTTCTATGAACCCACCCTGAGCTGGATAGAGGAATATTCCAAAAATCCCATGCCAAGTACTACCTTTAATTTTAAGCTTACGTATTTCAATACAGCAAGCTCAAAGATTATCCTGGATATCCTGACACAGTTTGAGGAGATGATCGAAGAAGGGCACCAGGTTTTGGTCCGCTGGCATTTCCCGGATGAAGATGAAGATATGCAGGAAGCTGGTGAAGAATACGCGGACATGGTTGATGTTCCTTTTGAGATGGTATCCTATTGAGAAACCCGAATCTGTTAACGATTTACTTGAACCTTACTGCTAAGCGATGAGTGAAGTGATCCTGAAAGCCCTGATGCAACTGTTTGCCCTGATAATCAAACAGGATGGGGGCGTTGAGGAAAAGGAGAAAAACTATGTTAGTAATTTCCTGAAGCAGCAGCTCGACAGTAAGAATGTTTCTCATTTCTATTCCCTTTTTGAAAAACATGCCGGCGTAGATCAAGACTCCATCGGTAATGATACTTCCGAAAAACTCACATCCGTGCTCGATTCTGTCCGGATCCTGAGCATTTGCAGAAAGATCAATAAAACCCTTCACCAGGATCAAAAAGTAATTGTCCTTCTCCGTTTGTATGAATTGGTCAACTCCGACAGGAAGTTCACCAAACAAAGAATGGCAATTATTACTACCGTGGCGGATGTCTTTAAGTTAAATAAACCTGAAGCCAGCAGTATTGAAAACTACGTTACAGTTGATGCCCCGACCAAATTTTCTGATCCCAACATCCTTGTTGTAAATGACCAGGAAACCAATTACAAGAACACCCTCCACCTGCAGTCCGAGAAACTGGATGCACACCTCTTCTTCCTGAGAATCTCATCTGTTGGCTTATATTTTATCCGATATACGGGCTCCGGTGAATTATTCCTGAATGGACTCACCATCAATCCTAGCCGTATCTATTTATTTGCCAATGGCAGCACCATCAAGCTCCCTAAGGGTAAGCCTCTGTATTACAGCGATATAGCAAGTCATTATCTGCATGAGGAAAGGCATGAAGCGATTTCATTCAAGGTAGATAATCTTCAATACCGGTTTCCATCAGGTGGAGTTGGACTCAGAAATATTGAGTTTTCTGAAAACGAGGGCAGTCTGATAGGAATTATGGGAGCAAGTGGTTCAGGCAAGACCACCCTTCTGAATGTACTTTCCGGTATTTATTCCCCCGGGAGCGGTTGCGTAACAATCAATGGCATTGACCTTCACAAGCAGAAGGATAAACTGCAGGGGGTGATCGGTCTTATCCCACAGGACGATCTTCTGATTGAAGAACTGAGCGTTTTTCAAAACCTCTATTATAATGCCAAATTAGTATTCCGTGATGCTGATGATGAGGAAATTCGGGATTTAGTCAATAAGACCCTTACCAACCTGGGTTTATTGGATATTCGGGATCTCAAAGTCGGCAATCCTTTTAATAAACTGATTAGCGGGGGACAACGAAAGCGATTGAATATTGCCCTGGAATTGATTCGTGAACCTTCCGTACTTTTTGTTGATGAACCGACCTCCGGACTGTCAAGCAGGGATTCGGAAAATGTAATGGACCTGCTGCGAGAACTTGCTCTGAAGGGGAAGCTTGTCTTTGTGGTGATCCACCAGCCCTCATCGGAGATTTACAAGATGTTTGACAAGATCATTTTCATGGATCTTGGGGGGTATATGGTCTATTATGGAAACCCGGTTGAAGCAGTTATGTATTTCAAGAAAATGGACCAGCAGATCAATGCTGAGATAGGTGAATGCCAGATTTGTGGTACTGTTAATCCGGAGTTGATATTTAATATAATTGAGGCCAGGGTGGTTGATGAATTCGGAAATCCTACGGATGTCAGGAAAGTTCCACCCGAAACCTGGGAGGACCTTTACCGGAAAAAAAATCCAGTTGAATCTTCCTCCCCAGGCGAAAACCAGCCTCCTAGCAATCTGCGAATTCCAGGCTGGTACAGACAATTCAGGATTTACCTGATAAGAGATTTCCTTTCCAAGGTAAGCAACCAGCAGTATGCTGTCCTGACATTACTGGTATCCCCTTTTCTTGGACTTATTTTATCATACATAATCCGATACATTGCCGATCCTACTTCGAAAGAATATATTTTCAGGGAAAATGAAAATATTCCCCTTTATATTTTCATGAGCCTGATCGTGGCCCTTTTCCTCGGATTGATAGTCAGTGCTGAAGAAATTTTCCGCGACCGCAAGATGTTGAAAAGGGAATCTTTTCTGAATCTCAGTCGTTCGGGGTACCTTTTGTCAAAGATTATGATCCTTATGCTTATCTCAGCCATCCAGGCTTTCCTTTTCGTCATGATAGGTAATCCCATACTCGGGATAAAGGGACTGACTTTTGCTTACTGGCTTGCCTTCTTTTCGACGGCCGTGTGCGCAAATATTCTGGGACTGATAGTATCATCGACTTTTAATTCTGCCATAACTATCTACATAATCATCCCCATTTTAATGATCCCCATGATGGTTCTCAGCGGAGCAATGTTCAGTTATGACAAGTTGAACCGAAAAATAGGATCCGTTGATAAAGTACCCCGAATAGCCGAAATCATGATCCCGAAATGGTCCTATGAGGCACTTATGGTCCGGCAGTTCAAAGACAATGAATTCAACAAAAAATTCTATGGGATAAAAAAGGCCGAATCTTCAGCAGATTTCAAGCAGGTCTATTTACTTCCTGAATTAAACCGCCGACTTGAAAATGTACTCGAAGAATTCAACATCGCCGGCAAGGTTGCTGAAACGGAAGGGGATCTTTTATTACTTCATAATGGAGTCTCGAAATTTAATGTCCTTATACCCGCTAAAGTATTTTCTGAGACTGATGGCCTTAATCCTGAAAATCTATCCGGAGAAGTATTGGAAAAACTTTCCCATCACCTGGAAATCCTTGATGATTATTATGCAAGTGAATTTATCATGGCAAACACAGAGAGGGAAAATATGATCCTGTATTATATGGAAAAACAACCCGGCATGTATATGCAATACAAAGATGATTACCATAATGAAAGTGTTGAGGACAGAGTTCGGAAAGTATTTGAAAAGAATAAAATGGTCGAGTTTCGTTATGAACTCGTGCAGCAGACCGATCCCATCTACCTGGATCCTTACCCCTCCGGCTGGTTTTCATTCCGTTCTCATTTCTTTGCACCCAGGAAATACATTGCCGGCCGTTACATAGATACTTTCTGGTTCAATATCGGATTCATATGGTTTCTTTCTCTCCTTTTTTATATCATTTTGTACTACAACCTCTTGTATAAGTTGATACATCTTCCTGAAAAGTTGAAAATCAGATCGCAATAATTATCTTCAGACTGTATTAATTTATATTTTTGTTAACGGTCTCCCTTAATAATATATAACCATGATCAGAAATTCATTGCTGCTTTTGCTATCACTGCCTCTTCTTTTCGGATGCCAGTCAAAGAAAGGAAAATGGTCCGATACTGAATTCGACGTTCCGGATTCAATCGAGATCGCTGCTGACTTCAAGATCTCAGAGGAGGCCCTGGAAGAGATTGTCCAGAATGTATCCTCTCCCATTGAAATGTCGGCGCTGATAAAAGAAATCGGCACCCCATTTTCAGTTGATTACCTGGCGACTACAGATTTCGTTGAAAGGTATAACACAAGTTTCCAGATGGCCTATATGCTGGGGGTTTTTGGCGCAGACCTTGGATACCTTAACATCTACGACAAGAATACCCAGATCGTGGATTATCTAACCTCCATCAGCAAGCTTGCAGATGGAATCAAAGTAGGTCAATTCTTTGACTTCTCATCACTCAAGCGATTGGCAACAAGCCGGGAGAATATTGATTCCCTCATGTATATATCTGTAAGCAGTTTCAATAAAATGGACTCATATTTGCGTGAAACTAAAAGAGGGCACCTGAGTGCATTAATGATCACAGGAATCTGGATTGAAGGTATGTACCTGGCTACACAGGTCGCGCAAGATAATTCTGATCCTGTTTTACAAACCAGGATCGGGGAGCAGAAATTAAATATGAATAATTTGTTTCTGATCCTTAATGCTTATCAGAGTCAACCTCAAATTCAGGAGCTTGTCGAAACCCTGAACCAGATCAAGGTGGAATTCGATAAAGTGGAAATTACCTATGAAATGGGAGATCCTGAGACTGTTGAGCAGGACGGCATGATAATGATCGTTCAGAATGAAAGGAGCATAGTCCATATTACCGAAGAACAAATGAACAGCATCATCAAGATAACTGAGGAAGTCAGAAACAAGTTAATCGAATTATAATGGCAAGGATAGCAGCATTATTACTTATAAGTTTACTTCTTGGAGGGATTGGTAACCTGCAGGCCCAGACAGCTGAAGAAATGGTTGACGTCTGTGTTGGCAAAGCCGGCGAAGATGCAACCTACCTGAAAGACTTCAAGGTAAAACTTGGGGTTCCCACAGATGGCCGGCCACAGGTAGCCCGTTTTCCTCTGGTGCTCAGCAGCAATAACATCTATCGCTTCTCAGTATGTGACCTGCCAAGCTCCGAAGGCAAAGCCGTGATCAAAATATATGACAATAACCGACTGATATTCAGTTCCTATGCTGAAGACACAAAGGAAGAGTTCAATCCCTTCAATTTCATGTGTAAGAAAACCGGGATCTACCACATATTCATTTCATTCCTTGATGGAAAATCTGGTGAGGCGGTAGGGATTCTATCGTATGTTAAGAAATAGCAATCACGCTCTGGCATTAATTAAAGAAAAGGAGTACTCCATATCCAGCGAGTATGAGGCCGAAGAGGATTTCACCGAATAGTTTTGACTTAATATTGAAAAAATAATAGGAAAGAATATACGAGACTGGGATAGCCATGAAGTATATCATTTCTATTGCCCCGCTGTAAATAGTGAGGAACACTGAAAATACAAAAGCAAAAATCCAGAAGTTTATCCTGAAAAATTTCCGAACATAGATCTTCAATTGTGGAAAGACACCAAGCATCTTTCTGCTTGCAAGAGCAACAACAAAGAGCACATAAAAATAAAATACCAGATAATATATGTTCAGGTAACCCCAATCCCTGTCATGAACAAAATTATAACGGATCTTCTCCCAGTTATCAGCTAAATCCTGTCCGCTGAGATAATACCATGCGAAGAGGAATACATATGGGGTCAGAAAACCCAGAATGGTAAATACCCATTCTCTCCATCTTATGGGTCTCAATATGGCCAGGGAAGTCCAAACAACCAGCATTAGAAAAGCTGATCGGGCATAAAACAAACTTGCAATTGAAACCAGAAAAGCTGCCATAAAAAACTCCAATGCGAGTCCTTCTTTTTTTAAGGTATCAAACATTATCTCAATGCTCAATACTAAAAACACGGCTGCAAAAGCTACAGGGGAGAGTTGTTGCAAGGGCAGATATGTACTGACAAGCAAAATATAAATGATGGCTGGAAGATAGGTCCTACGCTGAAGCAGGATAAACTTTGTATTCAATCGGGATATCCAGAGAGCAGTAAATATTAAAAGAGTCAGAGTAATGAGTTTGCTTAGGATGATTTGATTTTTCAGCAGAGATTCTATCCAGCCATACAATGGCATCGGATTTGGCTCAAAGCTCATCAGGACTGGTTGGGGAATGATAAAATACTTAAGCCATATTAAAACCGAAAGGACCGGGATAAAAAACAACAGTGCAGGTTGTCCACTCTTGAAAAACTTTAAAAACATCTGTATGTTATTAATTCAGATTCACCACTACCTATTATCACAGATCAAATCCAATATCTCTTCGAAAGTATTTTCCATCAAATTCAATCTGTTCGGCTGTTCTATATGACCTGGCAAGGGCAACTACCATGTCATCTCCAAAGGATGTAATCGATAAAACCCGGCCGCCATTTGTTACAACTTTGCCCTCAGACAGTGTTGTTCCGGCATGAAAAACAAGCGACTTTGATTCTTTTTCCAGTCCGGTAATCTCCTTCCCCTTCTCATAGGCTCCGGGGTACCCACCGGATACCATCATCACTGTACAAACAGTCTGGGTATCTATTTCCAGATCCTTTTCGGCTAGCTTATTTTCTCCAACGGCGACAAACAGCTCAAGCAAATCAGATTTAATTCGGGGGAAAACCACTTCAGCTTCAGGGTCACCCATCCGGACATTATATTCAACCACGTAAGGATTTCCAAGAACATTCATCAACCCGATGTAAAGAAATCCCTTATACTCTATCCCATCTTTTGATAATCCCGCCACGGAGGGTTTCACTACCCGCTCTTCAGCCTTTCTCAGGAAAATCCTATCTGCAAAAGGCACAGGCGATACAGCACCCATTCCTCCTGTATTCAGTCCGGCATCTCCTTCCCCAATCCGTTTATAATCCTTCGCTTCCGGGAATATCAGGTAGTCTTTACCATCCGTAAGTACAAATAAGGAAACCTCAATTCCAGGTAAAAATTCCTCAATCACTACATTGGAACTGGCATCACCAAATTTCCCTTCCAGCATTACCTTCAATTCCTGAGCAGCCTCATCAATATTTTCCAATATCAGCACACCTTT
>JAUUZM010000187.1 GCA_030589965.1 Bacteroides sp. | reverse complement strand
TGTGTTCATTGACAAATCTCGTCACGTTTTCCTCAGGGATCATTTCTCCGTTCACGCGTATCCTCTCCCGAAAATCTTTCAGATGAGGTGAGGTGTATATTCCGGTTTTTAATCCGGCGGACTGGCAGACTGCTGCAAGCATATGTGCCACGGATCCTTTTCCATTGGTACCGGCAATATGAATGCTTTTAAATTGGGTATGCGGATGTCCAAAGTATTCATCCAGATCAAGGGTGGTTTTCAGGGTAGATTTATATGCAACCCCTCCTACCCTCTGGTACATGGGAAGGCTGGAAAAAAGAAAAGATATTGCTTCCTTATAGTTCATTCAGAGATATTGAAGTAATTACCACTTATTCCACTTAATACGATCCTCCTTTACGCGGTCAGGCACAGGTTTCTGGACCCCGGCACGGCCCACTGAAATGAGGGAGAAGGGATGTATATTTGCCGGCAGGGCGAAAAGTTGCCTTATGCTCTCCTGCCATTCTGCCCTGGGGTAAACTCCCAGCCAGACTGCTCCCATGCCCAGTGAATGTGCTGCAAGCAATATGTTCTGGGTGGCAGCTGCACAGTCAACGGTGCAGTAACCCTTACTGAGTTCAAGATTTTCATCTCCACAAACCAGTATGGCATGGGTGGCTCCGGATAGCATAGAAGCATACGGATGGATCTTTATAATCTGATTCATCATGCTTCTATCATCAATCACCAGGAAATGCCATGGTTGTTCGTTCCTTGCTGAAGGTGCATACATGCCGGCAATTAACAATTCCCTGATTTCAGATTTATCAACAGGTTCTCCGCTGTACTTCCTAACGCTCCTTCTCTTTAATATGGCTTCAATTACGGGATTCTTGGATTCTTTCATTTTTCTCTATTCAACAGGTTATAAACAGCTTGCTAACAGATTATAATAGTATTAATTATTAGATTTATATCGATTTTACCTCAAAACGCCTTCGATGCCAAAAAAAGCCAGAAAAACATTTGTGGTGGATACGAATGTGCTGCTGCATGACTACAAATGTATTTATAATTTTGAAGAGAATAATATTGTAATTCCCATAGTTGTACTGGAGGAACTGGACAAATTCAAGAAGGGAAATGACCAGATCAATTTTCATGCAAGGGAATTTACACGGGAATTAGACAAGCTATCGGGAGACGGATTGTTTAATGGTGGTATTGCTCTCGGGGATGGATTAGGAAACCTGTCCATTGAGACGGGAAAGGCGTACTCGGATGAGATGAAAAAGTCCTTCCCGGAAGACACTCCGGATCATCGCATCCTGGCCATTGCTCAACATCTTCAGAAATCAAAAGAGGATAATAGTATTATTCTCATAACCAAGGACATTAACCTGAGAATGAAGGCAAAGGCCCTTGGAGTCCTATCCCAGGATTACAAGAATGATAAGGTAGCAAACCTGGATGACCTCTATAAGGGCATTACTATACAGGAAGGCATGGGAAGCAAAGTGATTTCAAGGATGTACGAATCTTATGAGGGAGTTCCTGTAGAAGATTTCGAATTCGAGGAAAAACCCAGTCCCCACCAGTACTATATTCTGAAGAATGGAAAATCCAGTGCGCTTGCCCATTTTGATCCTTTCAATGATGTAATGAACAGGGTTGAAAAGCAAAAGGCATACGGAATTGAACCCAGGAATGCAGAACAGGCTTTTGCACTGGATGCACTGATGCGACCTGAGGTCCAGCTTGTTTCGCTTACCGGTAAAGCAGGCACGGGAAAAACCTTACTGGCCCTTGCTGCTGCTCTTTACCAGAGAAAGCTTTTTACTCAAATCTTCCTGGCCAGGCCGATTGTACCGCTTGCCAACCGGGACCTGGGATTTCTTCCAGGGGATGTAAAGGAAAAAATAGAACCTTACATGCAGCCACTGATGGATAATTTAGCCGTCATAAAACATAAATTCAGTCAGCAGAGTCCGGAGTTCACCAAGATCGACGATATGCTGAAAAATGAAAAGCTTGTGATCACTCCTCTGGCTTATATTCGTGGACGCAGCCTCTCAAGGGTGTTTTTCATCGTAGATGAGGCCCAGAACCTCACTCCGCATGAGGTAAAAACCATTATCACCAGGGCCGGAGAGGGAACAAAAATGATATTTACCGGGGATATTGAGCAGATTGATTCTCCTTATCTTGACTCTACATCTAACGGATTATCCTATCTGTCGGACAAAATGCGTGGGCAGGATATTTTCGCCCATGTAAACCTGGTCAGAGGTGAGCGTTCATTCCTGGCAGACCTGGCGAGTAACCTTCTCTGACCCCCCTGGCAATCTGCGCTGATCCCTACCAGCAAGCTTCAGAGGACTGATATCCGTATTTAGTCATATTTGATGTTTTTTTTCCGTATTTTTGGTATAAACAAGCTGCCATGAGCGAAAAAACACTTCATATTGTCAGGCACGGCAAATCTAGCTGGGATTACGAAAACATCTCTGACATCGACCGTCCACTTAGTCCAAGGGGAATCAATAACGCCTATTTAATGGCTAAGAAACTCTCCGAACGAAAGGTCGTACCGGATCGTTTCATTACCAGTCCGGCCAACCGCGCCTTGTATACCTCCATTATATTCTCCAGGGTTCTCAAATTTCCATATGAAAAGATTCAAATCTCAGACAGTATCTATATGGGATATACGGACGATCTGCTTGAACTGGTTAAAAGCCAGGACAAGTCCGTGTCAAATCTGCTTATTTTTGGACATAACCCCGCGTTTACCGCTATGGCAAATCAGCTTATGGATAATTATCTTGACAATATTCCAACAGCTGGTATTGTAAGCCTGACTTATTCCATTGAAAGCTGGGCCGAAATTGGAAAGACCTCCCCTTCAAAGGATTTCTTCGACTACCCCAAACGCTACAGTTAATAGAGGACCCCGAGGTTTTTTTATTACCTTTGCCTTCCTGAACAAAGGATACCATATTAACATACCCAAGGCAATTAATGTCTCTGAAAAAAAAGATAATCAACCGGGAAATAAGCTGGCTTTCGTTTAACGAACGCGTCCTTCAGGAAGCCATTGACACAAACGTTCCATTGCTTGAACGATTACGCTTCCTGGGTATTTTTTCGAATAATCTCGATGAATTCTTCAAAGTAAGGGTTGCCACTATCAAAAGAATGATTGATGTGGAAGAATCCACCGGGTTGAAAAACAAGGAGAAACCTAAAAAGATTCTCAATTCCATTCAGCACAAAGTCATCCTTCTGCAGAAAAAATTTGAACAAACCTACCAGGATCTTATTGCAGACCTGGCCAAACAGGATATTCATATTATCCGAGAGGATAATCTTAATGAAGAGCAGTCAGCCTATGTCAGGAAATATTTTCAGGATGAAGTACTATCGGTGATAACACCTGTTATGCTTCATAATGTTAAGCAATTTCCCCACCTGAAGGATAAATCCATATACCTGGCCATCAAACTTACGAGCACTCTGGAAGTCGTTGATCCGGAATATGCGATTATTGAAATCCCCAGCGTTGAAATAGGCCGTTTTGTTGTCCTGCCTTCCTCCGGAAATAAGCATTACATTATTCTGCTGGATAATGTAATCCGGCATTGTCTCGACGATATTTTCGGTATCTTTCAATATAACCAGTTTGAGGCCTACACCATCAAACTTACAAGGGATGCAGAACTGGACATCGATAATGATCTCACAAAAAGCTTCCTTGAAATCATTGACAGCAGTGTTTCTGACAGACAAAGCGGTCAACCTGTAAGATTTGTTTATGATAGCTCAATACCACTCGATCTGTTGGATTACCTAAAGGAAAAATTACAAATTGACGAAGAAGACAACCTGATTCCAGGTGGCAGATACCATAATTTCAGGGATTACATGAATTTTCCAAACCTCGGGGGACCCGATATGGAATATCCACCGGCACCTTCCCTTTCACATCCGCTTATTGAACCCCATAAAAGCATTCTGGAAATAGTAAAGCAAAAAGATATTCTTCTTCATTTTCCTTACCACAAATTTGATCATTACATAAACCTCCTGAGAGAAGCAGCCATCGACCCGGATGTGAAATCAGTCAGCATGACCTTATACAGGGTGTCCAGCAGCTCAAGAGTTATCAATGCATTGGTCTCAGCCGCCTTGAATGGAAAAAAGGTTACAGTCGTAATAGAACTTCAGGCCAGGTTCGATGAGAAATCCAATATTCACTGGGCCAGGGTACTTGAGGAAGCCGGAGCAAGGGTTTTATTTGGACTGCCCGGACTGAAGGTTCACAGCAAATTGAGCCTGATCACCAGGAAAGAGGGAAAAAGTATGGCAAAATATGCCACTGTAGGTACCGGAAATTTTCATGAGGGGACCGCTGCCCTGTATGGAGACCTAACCCTGTTAACTCATGATTCCCGGATTACGGCGGAGGTGGAAAAAGTATTCCATTTTTTCGAAGCTACCTATAAGACTTTCAAGTACAAACACCTCCTTGTCTCCCCGTTATACATGCGCAACAGGTTTTACAACCTGATCGATATAGAGATAAAAAATGCCAGGGCCGGGAACAAAGCCTACATTCTGATGAAGATCAACAGCCTGGTGGACAAAGACATCATCAAAAAATTATACCAGGCCAATGCCGCAGGTGTTAAGATCAAGGCCATAATAAGGGGTATGTGTTCACTGACTCCCGGAGTACCTGGCCTTAGTGAAAACATTGAAGTGATAAGCATAGTGGATAAATACCTTGAGCATGCCCGGATGTTTGTGTTCTGCAATAATAATGATGAAAAATATTATATATCTTCGGCGGACTGGATGACTCGAAACCTGGATCACCGTATCGAGGTCGCCTGCCCCATATACGATCCCGACATTCAACAGGAAATCAGGGACATCATGGAGATTCAGTTCCGTGATAACGTCAAGGCCAGGATAATAAATGAAGTTCAGGATAATACTTACCGTATCCCTTCCGGGGAAAGAAAAGTACAGTCCCAAACGGAATTGTATAAATACTATCAGCGAAAATAATACTCTCAATCAGTTTTTATGGATCTCGAACAATTATGTAATGAGGTAATGGATCTTGCTCGCCTGACAGGGGAATTCATCCTTGAAGAAAGAAAGAAGTTTTCCTCCTCATCTTTTGAGGAAAAAGGGAGACAAAATTTTGTTACCCATGTCGATACCGCAGCTGAAAAAAGACTGGTCAAGGGTTTGAAAAAACTCCTGCCTGAAGCTGGATTTATAGCGGAAGAAGGAACCGTTGGCAAATCTGATGAGGACTGGCAATGGATCATAGATCCCATTGACGGGACAACGAATTTTATTCATGGACTCCCACCCTATGCCATTTGTATTGCCCTTGCTCACAAAAGCAAGGTAGTCCTGGGCGTGGTCTATGAATTAGGATTTAAGGAATTTTTCTATGCCTGGGAAGGTGGCAAGGCTTACATGGATGGCAAAGAGATTCATGTCAGCAACACCAACTCTGTAAATTCTTCCCTGATAGCCACAGGTTTTCCTTATACCTATTTTGAGAGACTGGATCCATTTATGTATTCTGTCAGGTATTTTATGCAAAACTCCCACGGACTACGCAGATTGGGATCAGCTGCAACGGATCTTGTATATGTGGCCTGTGGCAGGTTTGAAGCTTTTTATGAATATGGATTAAGTCCCTGGGATGTGGCTGCAGCTACTTTCATTGTTCTGCAGGCCGGAGGCAAGGCCTGTGATTTCTATGGGAATGACGATTGGCTCTTCGGAGGAACCATAATTGCAAGCAATGCAAATGTGTACGATGAATTTAAAGAGGTGATAAGGAAGATCTTTGTTGAAGAAGAGAAAATCTGATTCAACAGGCAAAAATCGTAAATTCATATTATAATCCGAACCAATGTCTTTTATCAGTTTTTACCTGAGCCTCCCATTTCTTCTATTCTTTTCTATACTACCCTTCAGAGTGCTATACATATTGTCGGACTTACTTTTCCCGCTTTTATATTACCTGGTGGGGTACCGCAAAAAAGTAGTTCTTGAGAATATGAGAAATGCATATCCTGAAAAGTCTGAGAAGGAACTACATAGATTAGCCAAAAAGTTTTACAGTCATTTCATTGATGTCGTTTTCGAAATACTCAAAATGAGAACCATCTCTCCAGGGAAATTAAAAAAACGGATCTCATACAGTAATCCTGAACTCCTGGAAAAATACTACTCTCAAAACAAGGGTGTGATTGGAATGTCGGCTCATTTTAATAACTGGGAATGGACTTCTGCCTGCTCAGAATGGGGTCCACATGATGCAGTAGTAATATACAAACCCCTCAGCAACAAATATTTTGATCGTTTCATAAAAATTGCCCGTGAGAGACATGGAGTAAAAATGGTCCCAATGCGGGAAACACTGAGAAAGATTCTTCAGGATCAAAAGGAGGGCAACCTGGTGCTTTACGGACTTATCAGTTATCAGACGCCAGTCTGGCATGAAATCCAGTACTGGTCTATGTTCATGAATCAGCAAACTCCTTTTCTGACAGGTGCTGAGAAACTGGCTGTAAAAGC
>JAUUZM010000209.1 GCA_030589965.1 Bacteroides sp. | reverse complement strand
GGGAAGGTGGTTTTCATCCCGGGAGCCGGCGCACTGAACAAAAGCGACCCTTCGGGCAGGCTTTCCATCTGAGGGCTTAAGGATCTTCCCCTGGCTGGGTCCATTCGGGGCGCCCAGTCTTTCCATCATCACATTTGTAATGATATCTTCGGATTTACCCCAGGAGTATTCCTTAAGATTTTCCGGATCATAAGGACTCCATCCCGAGCAATACAGAACGCTACCTACCTTGATATCCCGGGATACCGGCTGTGCGCCCAGATCGATCGCATTGTACTTACAGGCTGAGACGCATTCATTACAGGTTTCTTTCTTACAGGATGCATCATCCAGGTAATATCGGTTTGGATATGCCAGTTCATGGGGGAGGTCGATTGCTTTATGCTTTGTCATCCCGTAATTGAAGGGATTTCCGGTTTCCACCGGACAAACATCGGAGCAGTCCCCACAGGAAGTACAAGCAGAAGTAACGTATTCGGCTTCACTATGAAGACTGACGGTAAAGTCCCCTGCAGTACCTGAAATATTTTCGACTGTTGAGGAAGTAATTACCTCAATTCTTCCACTTTGACGGATGCGTTTAAAATTGATTTCGAGTCCGCAGTACGGGGGACAAAGCTTAGGGAAGTACTCATTCATCCTGGCTACCTGTCCCCCAAGATAGGGCTGCTTCTCCACCAGGTATACCTTGCATCCGGTTTCAGCGGCTTCCACGGCAGCAGTGATTCCGCTGATCCCGCCTCCGATTATAAGTACTGATTTTTCTGTTCCGTTTGCCATCAATCAATCCTGTGATTAGTCCACCATATCAATGATATCCTTTTTCATCATTTCCCATTCCCCCGTTTCCGGGTTCCAACGGCAGTTGGCGAAACATTTCCATTCTTCTTCTTTCAGTTCGGGGAAATCGCTGCGGAAATAATATCCCGGCCATCGGGTTTCTTCCCTGAAAAGCATGGTACGGATATGAGATTCAGCCTGCCATACACGGTGTATATTTTCCCAGCAGCGCATGAGTTCGTGAGTATCTTCTGCAGCCAGTTTCGCGATGTCCTCCCTAAGCATCTCAAGATACTCAAGTCCCTTTTCAAGCAAGGGGGCCGAGGTTTTGAAGCCAGTGGATGGACCACCGGCGTATTCGTCCATGATCTTCTGGAGGCGGAACATAAACATCTGGGGTCGGATATAATTAGGATTTATATTTGGATCCTGAGTGTACCCGCTATGGGTTTCAAAAATCTCAAGTGGTTGAAGTATGTTTTGTTTTAGCTCTTCAATTTTCTCAGCAGGTAATGCAGGCAGATCCGGATTATCCACACAAAAAGCTGCGGCTGCTTTGGCTGCGATTCTACCCTCCGTGAAGGAACCGGATGAAAATTTATGGCTGGAAGCCCCGGAGGCATCTCCAGCAGCGAAGAGTCCCTTCACCGTTGTCATATTCGGATAGCCCCATTTATAACCTTCGGGCGCCAGGTCCTCCGGACCGCTCACCCAGGCACCGGATGCACCGGAATGTGAACTGATAAAATAGGGTTCAGTAGCAGATATCTCTGAGGGCTTTTCATCCGGTTTAATATTCATGGAAGCCCAGAGTAAAGCCTGGCTGACGGTCATATCCAAAAAATCTTCCCAGGCTTCCTTTTCCAGCTCTTTGAGTTTTCGTTTGGACTCTTTCTCGTCCGGAATGGACGCTACAATTTTTTTAATTGCCTCCGCCGTTTGCATATATATTGGACCTTTCCCATCCTCCAGTTCAAGCATCATAAGATAGTTCCTCAGATTGGTTGGAGTGGGTTTTGCTTTCCCGTAAGGGCCCCATTTCTCTAACTCATTTGCCCGGGTTTGCATGTAATTTTCACCCAGAGCATTGGTAGCCTGAGCCTGGAATAGAAGGAACCATGCACCGACCGGACCGTAAGCATCCTTGAATCTAACCGGAACGAAGCGGACCTCCTGGCAGGTCATTTCAGCACCGGCCTTCATAGTGAAGTATGCTGAAGCCCCGCTATTGAAAGGAGGATACCAGGAACGGCCCAGTCCCTCGCCAACAGATTTCGGCTTGAACACATGCACTGCGCCACCCATGGTAGCAAGTACCGTTTTTGCACGGAAAATGTAGATTTTGTTTTCCCTGACACTGAAACCAATGGCTCCCACGCAGCGATCGCCTTCCATGATAGGATCTGTAATAAATATCCTTTCATAATACTGGCCTTTATCTCCCAGTTCGGCAAGCGCATTCTTGGCAGCTTCAGCGACGATTGTCTTATAGGATTCCCCATGGATCATAATCTGCCAGCGTCCCTCGTTTACATATTTCCCATCATCATCCTTCCAGATCGGGAGTCCCCATTTTTCAAAAAGATGAACAGAGGCATCCACATGCCGGCCAATGTTTGCCACCAGGTCATCCCGGGCAATTCCCATCAGGTCATTTTTGACATACTTAACATAATCCTCAAGGGTATTGTTCCCTTCCGCCAGTCCCAGATACATATTGATTGCCGAGAGTCCCATCGCTACTGCGCCGGACCTGTCCATTGAAGCCTTGTCCACCAGGGTAACACTGAGATTGTTCTTTTTTGCCCAGTGGGATGCCTCATAAGCTGCACCACATGCGGCCATTCCTCCGCCAAGGATTAGGATATCGGTCTGTACCTCAACGGTTTCGAAATTATCTATCATGCTCATTTCTCAGTTTTGCTTAAATTTTATCAAGATCATCTTTACCGGTGGAGGCAGGTTCTGTCCTCAGAAGGGGACTCTTCAAATCATCCGTTGAAGTCTCAAATCCTGCATCCGGATCGGCAGAACCTTCAGGAGTAGTCCTTGTGGGAAATTTAAATCGTTTAATTGAACCATCTCTGAATTTTATAGACCACATAATGGCATCTGAACTTCGGAGAGGCTGAACTACACCTCCAAGAGGCATAAAATCAGCGTAACCTCGTACTTCGATGGCCTGGGTTGGACAGATCTTAACACAATTATAGCATTCCCAGCACATATCCGGAGCACGGTTGACGGCTTTACTGGTCTCCTTATCAAGGACCATGAGGTCATTTGGACAAATATACTGGCAGGCTGTTTTGTCCAGCGCCTTGCATCCGTCGCATTTATCAGTAATTACAAAACTGGGCATGTTTTCATTGCTTGGTGATGGCTACAAACATAAGTATTTATGGACATTGATGCAGTCTAAATAAGAAGACGGAATGGGGATCAATAACCGATGACCCAGAGAATACGGTCCTCGTCAATGCAGAAATCGATCAGGTTAAGAATATCCCTGCTCAGGTTTAGAAGCTTCTTATGATAAGGGCCCCAACTTCTAATCCAATCTTTATCGGATTGAACCAGGGCAATCAGAAATTCCTTGCCAAGAACCTTACCTGAAATGAAATCCTGAAAATTCCCAAGTGTATTGATCTGTTCAAGTTCGCTCAGGTGGGTCTGAAAAATGTTTCGCAATGGGATGATACTGCGTGTATTATACTTGGTTGGCTGGTAGTATCCATAAAGTTTGTTTGCTTTTTCGAAGCATTCTGAGAATAAATTGAATTCGACTGCATCAATGTAGCGGGATTCCGGATCGCATCTATTGTAAGAATCCTCTGAACCTGTGGTATTTAGTTCAACGAAGTTGAGCTCTGTATGATTATAGAGGCTAGGCTTCATGGCGCAATTTTTATTAAGACTAAGTTATGAATAAATCCTTAATTTTGCACTGAGTAAAAAGAAAACAGGGTGAGGAAAGAAGATCTGTACGAATTATTTCAGGATACCACAGGCGACCAGGTCGAGGAGATACGTAAACTTACTGCCGCGGGATCTCAGCGGGAATATTTCCGTCTTCGCGGGAATTCACACCAGGCCATCGGAGTTTACAGTCCGGATCCCCTTGAAACAAGGGCTTTCCTGGGATTTACCAGGCATTTCAGAAGTATGGGATTAAATGTACCTGAGTTACTTGCTGAAAAAGAGGATGAGGGAATATACCTTCTTCAGGATCTGGGAGATCTTACCCTGAAGGATGCAGTTGAACTTTCCAGAAAAGAAGGAGATTATCCGGCAAAGATAATTCCGCTTTACCAAAAGGCCCTTGATCATTTGTTGAGATTCCAGGTGGAAGGGCCGAAGGGAATAGATTATTCTCTATGTGTTCCACGTCCCGATTTTGACCGGCAGTCTGTGATGTGGGATCTGAATCATTTCAAATACTTTTTTATCAAGCTGCTTGGCATTCCCTTTGACGAACAAAAACTGGAGAATGATTTTGAGGCTTTTGCTGACCTTCTTGCTGGCAGTCCTTCGGATTTCTTCATGTACCGAGATTTTCAGTCCCGCAACATAATGATCCACCAGGATGATTTATATTTTGTTGACTATCAGGGTGGTCGGAGAGGGCCTCTGCAATATGATGTTGCTTCCCTGCTTTTTGAGGCGAGAGTGGATCTCAATCCTGATTTAAGAGAAGAATTACTGGAATACTACCTGGGCATCTTAAAGGAAAAGACAGCTACCCTTTCGGGGGAATTTAAGCAGCACTACTATGCCTTTGTCCTGATCCGTATCCTTCAGGCCCTTGGTGCCTATGGCATACGGGGAATCGTAGAGGGTAAGGCTCTTTTCCTTCAGAGCATACCCTATGCTGTTCGGAATCTGCGATGGTTAAAGGAAAACTCACTGATCCCGACCGGACTCTCAGAATTATCTGCCTGCCTGGACCGGATATCTGAGATGAAGGAATGGCAGCAGACGGATCAGCAACAGTCCATTCAAAATCCAATTGATCCATCAAATGAACTTACCGTAAAAATCAGCAGTTTTTCATATAAAAAAGGTATTCCCCGGGATCTTAGCGGAAATGGGGGAGGATTTGTATTTGATTGCAGGGCTTTACCCAATCCAGGCAGGGAAGAGAAGTACAGGAGCTTGTGCGGGCGGGATCAGCAAGTAATTGATTTCCTTGAAGATAAGGAGGAAGTGAAATCCTTTCTGGATAAATCTTTTTCATTGGTTGAGCAATCCATTTCAGAATACTCATCAAGAGGGTTTGACAACCTGATGGTGAATTTTGGGTGTACCGGGGGACAGCACAGGTCGGTTTACAGTGCAGAAAGCTTAAACAAATTCATTACAGAAAAATATAATGTTAAGACCGAGTTGCACCACCGGGAACTTGGATAAAGAGATATGGGAAAAACGATGTGTGAGGCAGGCAAAAAGGAGAAGAAGAAACGCCTGGAAAAAAACCCTGAGTACCAATGTAAGAAATGTGAAACCAAGGTGAATAAGAAGAAATGGGTTTGTAGACCTGGTAAAATATGAGAGCAATCATACTGGCAGCCGGACTAGGAACAAGATTAATGCCTCTGACAGAATCCATGCCAAAAGCACTGATCCCTTTCAAGGGAGTACCCTTATTGGAACGGATTATTCGTAACCTGGCTGGGGCCGGCATTAGAGAAATTGTAGTGAATGTTCATCACTTTGCTGATATGGTGGAGGAATTCATTGGACAGTTAAATGTGCCGGGAGTTACTATCTACCTGTCGGACGAAAGAAATCAGCTAATGAATACAGGAGGCGGATTACTTCATGCCAGGGATCAACTAATGCATGGGGAAGATTTTCTGGTTCATAATGTTGACGTAGTAACCAACCTGGATATTAAAGCCCTGATTAAGGTTCACCGAAACGGAGGTTCCCTGGCAACCCTGGCCGTTAAAAAGCGAAACACCTCAAGGTCCCTTTTATTTGACGGCAATGGATTCCTGGCTGGCTGGAGGCATAATGAAACCGGGGAAGAAAAAACTGTAAGGAAAACTGGAGGTGTTCTTGATGACTTTGGGAATACATGTATCCAGGTAATAAACAATGAATTTTTCAGTCATTTTCCCGATAATCTTCCACTTAATCTGACCGAGATGTACCTTGCCCTGGCAAAGGATTTTCGTATCCAACCCTTTATTCATAATGAGGACTACTGGTATGACCTGGGGAGATATGAGAATTTAATAAAAGCGGACAAAGAGGTCTTTTAAGTTCGGGTTTATTTAAGTACTTTCGCATTAAAATTGAGTCAATGTCAGC
>JAUUZM010000233.1 GCA_030589965.1 Bacteroides sp. | reverse complement strand
GGCATTAATATTATGAATGACGCACAGGGACCTGCCTTAAATCGGATGAGCGCGGATGCCATTTATTCTTATTTTCTGGCAGTTAACAACAAGCTGACACTGCATGCCGGATTCCAGGCATCCTATGTCTACCGGTTTCTGCAAAGATCTGAGTTGGTGCTTCCTGACCAGTTAACCTCTGGTACAGGTATGTCGCAGGAAACCATTGGTGACATAAGCAAGGGATACCCGGATTTTGCGATTGGATTTGTGGCCCTGACCCGTGTTGCCTATGGTGGAATTTCCATGCATCATCTGGCCAGGCCGAACCTGTCATTTTCTGGTTCCGACGGATATTCATTACCCCGGAAACTTACTGTTCATGGAGGAATATTTTTCTCTTTATATGAAAAGAGACTGGGCAGGGAAGCCCTGAAACTCAATCCTAATTTTGTTTATCTGCAGCAGGCAGGATTTCGACAGATCAACTATGGATTGGATATTATCTATAAGGATATCTATGCAGGAATCTGGTTACGCCACAGCCTTGACTTCGCTGTAAATGCATTTATTCTGCATCTTGGATATGAGCATGAATACTTCAGATTCGGCTATTCACATGACTTTAATGTGTCCAGTACATGGACAAATATGCCAAATATGGGTGCCCATGAGCTAACCTTTTTATTGAAGCTTACGTATGAAAGGGGACCAAGAGACAGGTTCAGGACAATAAAGAGTCCCAAAATTTAGTTATTTTTGGGATGGAGCATATGTTTTCATTGAAAATTTAAACTATATTTGAATATTCTGAAATTGCTAAAACGTAATAACCATGACTACTAAGGTTAAATTTCTTCCTCTGCTGATGTGCATTGCTTTGATACTTACATCATGTGGAGGAAATGATATTTCACAAACAGGCTCATCGTCTACCACCACAGGATGGGATTATAACAATCCTGATTGGGGAGGATTCGAGGTTCTTCAGTCGTATGAGCAAGAGACAGGACCGGGACTGGTATTTATTGAGGGAGGTTCATTTACCATGGGTCGCACTGAGCAGGATATTCTTTATGACTGGAATAATGTGCCAAGAAGAGTTACCCTTACTTCTTTCTATATGGACGAAACTGAGGTCAGAAATGTTGACTACCTCGAATATCTCCACTGGGTCGCAAGGGTCTTTTCCGATATGAAAGATGTTTATCGCCGTGCACTTCCGGATACTCTTGTATGGTTAGATCCTATGGGATATAACGAACCTTATGTTGAGTATTATCTTCGTCACCCCGCCTATGGACAGTATCCTGTTGTTGGTGTAAGCCATATACAATCAAGGGATTATTCCTTGTGGCGTACTGACAGGGTGAATGAGAGAGTCCTGATCGATGAGGGTATCCTATTGATGGATCCTGCAGGTCAACAGGGAGCTGAACATTTCAACACAGATGCATATCTGGCAGGTCAGTACATTGGACTGGTCGGAGAGAATCTGCCAAGCCTTATGCCTACTAATCCTTCCGATGGAGAAGGTAGTACCGATCCTAGCGGTGAGGGGAGAGCGGTTCGTATGGAAGATGGTCTTATTTTTCCAAAATACAGGCTTCCAACTGAAGCTGAGTGGGAATTTGCAGCCCTTGGACTCATAGGAAATACATATGAAGAACGTCTTTGGGAAAGAAGGATTTATCCATGGAACGGACACACCGTTCGTATGCACCCGGACGAGAACAGATCACATACAGGGGAGATGAGGGCCAATTTTGTAAGAGGACGCGGTGATTATATGGGAATGGCTGGTGACCTGAATGATAATGCGGCCATTACAGCACCTGTTTATTCATTCTGGCCAAATGACTATGGCCTCTACTGCATGGCAGGGAATGTTAATGAGTGGGTTCAGGATGTTTACCGTCCCATGTCACACCAGGACGTATCTGACTTCAGACCTGTACGTGGTAATGTTTTCCAGACGCTTGAGAGAGATGAAACCGGCGCAATTGTCCCAAAGGACAGGTATGGAAAACTTAAGAAAAGGAACCTGACGGTTGCTCAGGATGTTCGGGAATACACTCAGAATTACAGACAATCTGACTACAAGGATTACAATGATGGAGATTTAAATTCCAGCATTTATTTCCGAGAGGAGGAAGCCATTGATTCTACAACATCAGCCTCCAGGTCAATGTACTCGCAGTACCAGCAGGATATTACATCACTTATTAATAACCGTGCAAGGGTATTTAAAGGAGGATCATGGAAAGATCGTGCTTACTGGCTGAGTCCAGGCTCCCGTCGCTATTTAGATGAGCAGGCTGCCCGTAACGACCTCGGATTCCGCTGTGCGATGACCAGGGTTGGATCACCTGCCGGCATGTAATATCAAACCAAAAAAAGATAAAAAAAACCTTCCCGGATACGGGGAGGTTTTTTTTTATCTTTACAATTGATGAAGATTTCTGAATTATACCAATTGTTTCTGGATTTTCCCCGAATTACCACGGATTCCCGGCAGGACCTGAAGGATTCGATATTTTTCGGACTTCAGGGGGATAGATTTAATGGAAATAGCTTTGCAGCTGAAGCATTAGAGAAAGGAGCCCGTTACGCGGTGATAGATGACCCCGGAATGGCTGTGAAAAAAGATTGCATCAGGGTAGAGAACAGCCTCAAAACATTACAGGAACTGGCAATGTATCATCGGGATAGCTTACGAATCCCAACCCTGGCAATAACCGGATCAAACGGCAAAACTACCACAAAAGAACTGGCAGATGAAATTCTCTCCTCCCGGTTTAATGTGACCTCCACCCCGGGAAACCTAAATAACCATATCGGCGTTCCTCTGACTCTGCTGAGAATGAATGAGAACACTGAAATAGGGATCGTGGAAATGGGTGCTAATCATCCCGGAGAGATTGGCTTTCTTTGCCAGATTGCCAAACCGGATTATGGTTTGATAACTAATGTGGGGGAGGCTCACCTGGAGGGCTTTGGAAGCATTGAAGGTGTTAAAAAGGCAAAATCCGAATTGTATGAATTTATTGTTGGGAACGGAGGATTAATCTTTTGCAATGCCGGGGATCCTGACTTGCGCGAAATGATCGCAGGTCTGGATGTCGGGATGAGCTGGTATGGTTCTGGAGAAGAAAGCGTGATCAGTGGCGAGGTTCTCTCTTCTGATCCGGTTTTATCATTCAGGCTTAGTTTTCCGGAGACCGGAGATATTGATGTTACGACCGGACTGGTAGGAGCATATAATCTTGAAAATATACTTTCTGCGGTGGCAGTTGGACTTCATTTTCGAATTCCCCCTGATGAAATTGGTAGTTCCCTTCAGGGATGGTCCACCCAAAATATGCGTTCCCAAAAGATTGAAACAGATAATAATGTCCTGATAATGGACGCCTATAATGCCAATCCCACCAGTATGACTGCAGCTCTGGATAATTTTAAGCTGCAGGATCATCCACAGAAGGTCCTTATCCTTGGTGATATGCTTGAATTAGGGAACATTGAAAAAACTGCCCATCAGAAGGTATTGAATCAAATTAAGGAGATGGATGTTTCCACTACCTTTCTGGTAGGGCCCGTCTTTTCAGGATTATCCCTTCCGGGGGAAACCAGAGCATTTCTATCAGCCAAAGATCTTGAAAAATGGTTGGAGAATAATCCCCTGAAAAACAACCTGATACTTCTGAAAGCTTCCAGGGGAATTGGACTTGAACGACTGAAGAGCGTGCTGTAGAATTTTAAGTTCAGGCAATCAGGAAAGAAAGATATCGAGAGAGGAAGGAACCCTGGGTTGGGGGTCCAGGTATTTTGACAGAGTTGCAAGGATGATATCCGGGTGTACCGGTTTTAAGAGAAATTCCTCACAATTCATTTTTCTCATCAGGTGTTTATACTCGGGCTGGTTCAGGGCAGAATAGGCAATAATAGGCAGGTCTGCACGGTACTTCCTGATCAATCTGGTGGCCTCAACTCCATTCATTTCAGGCATTCGTATATCCATGATTATCAATTGGATATCAGGATATTCAATACAGGCTGCAAAGGCTTCAGTACCGTCGTATGCAGAGTAAATATTTATACCTGTTGGTTTGAGAATAGCGGAGAGAAGGGCATGAGCCGAGACGTCATCATCGGCTATAAGTATTGAACGATTTTTCCAGTCCGGGATCAAAGGCATTGAGGTATTACGGAATATGGATTCTTCTGATTAATCGAAATTACTAAATAAATCATATCCCAGCGATCTGCCCGGATTAATTTATTAACGAAAATTCGGGTTTATTAACAAGTGAAAATCGGAGAGAAGGGATAGCTATCAGATATCCAGTTCCTGGAATAGTTTTTTGCCCCTGAGAAAGAAATCAAATACAATGCTCTTGTTATACATCTCAGGGTGTAAAACGGGGTCGCAGAGAGCCAGGGTTTTTCGTCTCTGACTTTTAATGGTTTTGTAGCGCCTGACAAGGGATAAATGGGCTCGTAAGACGGCAGTGAAATTACGGAATTCAAATCTGGCCAGGAACTGTATAAGCGATACATAGTCAAGTATCAACCTTGGAAACAATATGGGAAAAAGCCTGGAGGCCGGAAGATTTTTATACATCAGGATGATACTGTTCCTGAAATTCAGATAGGTTTTCCTGTGATCATTTTTAGGTAATGTACCGCCGCCAACATGATAAATTGATGACTCAGGACAGAACCTGATATGATATCCCTGGCTTTTAATTCTCCAGCAAAGGTCAATTTCTTCCATATGTGCAAAGAAAAAGGGATCGAGTCCCCCTGACCTGTGATATAAATCCGAGCGAACCATCAGGCATGCGCCGGAGGCCCAGAACAATTCTCTGTTATCATCAAACTGTCCATTGTCCTTTTCCAGAACATTAAAAATCCTGCCCCTGCAAAAAGGGTATCCGAATTTGTCAAGAAAGCCTCCTGCTGCTCCGGCATGTTCAAATACTTCTCTGTCATGCCAGGAGAGTATTTTCGGACCACAGGCTCCCAGTTCAGGATCTGATGACATGGCATTGTGCATTGGTTCAAGCCAGTTTGCAGAAACCTCAACATCAGAATTCAGTAAAACATAATAGCTAGCCTCGATATTGGACAGGGCTCGGTTATATCCTTCCGCAAATCCATGATTTTGTTCGAGTTCAATGACCTGAATGGAAGGGAATTCTTCTTTAATAAGCAGCAGGGATTTATCTGTAGAACCGTTATCAGCCACCCAAATATCATCCAGTCCGGGATCAGTATGTTTGACCAGGGGCGGGAGGAATTGTTTAAGAAAATCAACTCCGTTCCAGTTTAATATGACAACAGCAACTTCTGCCAAGGTTTAGATTATAGTGCGCTAAAATAGTATAAATATCTCATCCTATTTTCAACTGGTTTTCATTTCGGCCATTTTTCGGGGCGCGTGTTTCCACCTGCGATGTGTCCATAACCAGAACTCAGGATTTTTGGGTATGTGGTCTTCCATGCTGCGGATTAATATATGAAATTAGGAATTTAACCTGGCAAATCAGATTTTTTCTTCTTCCACAAAAATCCGCCGTATAACTTCTTTAAATTCATTGTATACATTTGCATTGCTGG
>JAUUZM010000165.1 GCA_030589965.1 Bacteroides sp. | reverse complement strand
GTGATATCTATAAATTTATCTGAAACAGGAGATATCTGCCCATCTTTAATTCTATGCAATCGTAACAGGGCCTGGTCTTCTAAGGATACCGCCCAGATATTATTATTTGTGTCGATAAAGACCTGGTTATATGCTCTGAAGGTTGAAGAATCATTTTCCTGGAATGATTGGAATTGTTTTCCATCGTACTTTGAAATAACATTCATGGAGCCTATCCACAGATTTTCCTCCCTGTCTTCACGAAGTGAATAGATAATATTGTCAGGCAGGCCTTCCTTGGTAGTAATAACGTTGAAGGTTTTTCCATTGAAGCGTACCAGTCCCCCACCATTTGTTCCAGCCCAAAGAACACCCCTGCTATCCTGGATTATTGACAGGATTTCACTTTGTGGAAGACCTTCCTCAAGGGAAAAATTACGGAAACCATATTGCTGGGGTATGGCAGTACCTGGCAGGAACAGGATAATAAGAAACATAGCAATCCTAATGGAAATGTTGTATTTCCAGTAGTTACAAGATGATAATCTCCCGATTGCGTGCAATAATTCCAATTTGTTGAATCTGAATAACAAATTTAGTCCCTGAATCCCGAAAAACCTAAGAAAGAATGCAAATAGATGTTAAAATTCATTCTCCGGCAATTAGCCCATAATACCCCTGACGGACCCTCCTTCCACGCTTATTGTCTGTCCAGTGATATAGGATGACAATGGGGAAAGAAGCCAGATTGCCAGGGAAGCGAAATCGTCCAGGTCACCAATTTTTCCAGTAGGAACCCCTGCCTGCATTCCTTCTTTGGCTTCATCATAGGAAATTCCCTTAACTTCTGAGTTTTTACGGATAACCCTTTCGAGCGCAGGTGTCATATGAAATCCTGGTGCCATAATATTGGCAGTTATCCCCTTATGAGCAATCTCGTCGGAAAATGTCTTAACGAAACCGGTTACAGCCAGTCTGAGTGAGGTGCTTAGTACCAGGTTTGGGACAGGTTGTTTTACGGAAACAGATTCGATGTAAAGAAATCTGCCATAATTGTTTTTTTCAAAGAAGGGTAGAAAAGTATGGGTCAGATCCACCTTCCATCTGAGAATATTCTGATATGCCTCGTCCCAGTCCTCCATCTTGGTTTCCAGAAATGCCTTGGCAGGTGGTCCACCTGCATTTACCAGGATACCGGATAGTTCACGATCTCCAATGCTTTCAACAAGAACACCTAAGGAGTCCGGGCGTGTAATATCAAGGGATAATATTTCAATGCCTGGATTCCCTTTTTGCAATGCCTGGAGTTTGTCCATTCCCCGGGCAACTGCAATTACCTGTGCTTTTTCCTGAATGAGTGCCGCAGCTATAGCCTTTCCGAATCCGCTGCTTGCTCCGCCGACGATGAATAATTTGTCTTTGAGTTGAAGGTCCATTGTATCGGGTTTTTATTTAAAATTCTGAATATTAATAGCAGGGTACCTGCAGCAATAGCTGTAGATATCCCAAGGAAGAGATAATAGTCACCCTTATCCTGGAACAGATCAATAAAGCTTTTTACATCTTCTCCGTAGATATACATGATGAGATATGAAAATGAATTATTGACTACATGCAATAATATGACAGGAATAAGCGACCTGGTCTTAAAGTATATATAACCCAGGATCAATCCTACGGTAAACCCCGGAATAAACTGCCAGGGATTCAGGTGGAATAGTCCGAACAAAAAGGCGGACCAGAAAATTGCTTTACCGGGTTTATAGCGTTTCAGAAAACCATCCAGAATAACACCTCTAAACAGGGTTTCTTCAAGAATGGGACCGGTAATCCCAACCATCAGGAAGGTCCATATATCCTTTTTTGCCAGCAAGGCAAATATCTTTTCGATTTTCTCCGGCATAGGAATCAGGTTTGTCAGAGGATCAAGAAATACAGCAAATGAAATTGTAAATAGTATCAGCAAAGGATAGAGGATCACGGATACCGGTTTTAAGTACAGTTTGGAATCCTCATCGGATTTCCTGTATCTCCATGCAAACCAGATAACGAAGAGGAGGGAGGCATTATAAGCAATAAAATTACCGGGTGAAATATTTTGTATTCCGGCCAGTTCAATGATTTTTCCTAAGATTAATCCTCCTGCCGTGCTTACTGCGAGGAAAATAACGAATATCACCCAGGCCTGTTTTAGACTTGGATAAGAATTGAGATGTCGATTCATTCGGGTAATTTTGTTTCCAGGCCTCAAAATACCAAAAAATGAGATATTACAGTGGGTTTGAAGAATATTAATCAATCCGGGATTAGTCGGTATTCTGTGCCTGCCAGAGTTGTCTGTATTCACCGTTTAGCTGCATCAGTTCTTCATGTCTCCCGGATTCAGGGGCTTTACCATTATCTATCAGAACAATATGGTCGACATCCCTGATTAGGCTTAGTTTATGGGTGATGAGGATAATTGTTAGTGAATCATTTTTCAATTTGGAAATAGTATTTAGTATTTCTGATTCGGATACAGCATCAAGTGCAGCAGTTGATTCATCCAGGATTAATACATCCGGATTGGAGTAAAGTGCTCTGGCAAAGGCAATACGCTGGCGTTCCCCACCGGATAGATCAAGTCCATGTTCTCCCACTTCTGTATAAAAACCTTCAGGTAATTGATTGATCAACTTAATCAATCCCGTTTGATCGGCAATGGCAAGAATCTTTTTCCAGTCCGGCTCATGCTCTCCAGGTGTTATATTATCAAGAATGCTTCCCGAAAATAATTCAATTTGTTGTGGTACAATCGATATCCTTCTGCGGAGGGTAGTTCTTTCAAGTTGATGAATATCACAATTATTAATCATCAGATTCCCTTTTAAGGGCATATATTCTCCCCTAATCAACGCAGCGATGCTGCTTTTTCCTGAACCACTTCTGCCGACAATTCCTGTTACTTTTCCGAATGGGATAGAGAAGCATAGATCCTTGAAAAGTTCTGGCCTGGAGCCGTATCTGAAATGAACATTATGAAATTTAATATCCTTTTCTATCCGCTCTACCTTTATTCCGGTTGAAAGATGATTTTCCTGCTGCAAGTCCAGTATCTGGAATAATCTGTCTGCAGCAATAAGTGCGTCTCTGAAGGTTTGATTCAGGTTTCCCAGGCTTTTCAAGGGTGCCAATAAGTAACCCAGCATGGCGTAGAAGGACATAAGTTCTCCCGGACTCAGGTGGCCCTGGCATGATTTGCTTGCTCCAACCCATAATAGCAGAATGGTTATGAGTCCGGATATAAATTCACCAGAGTGTCCTGTTATAATCGATGCGAATCCGGCTTTGTAACTCATTCTTAGAACTCCTGTTAATTTGCCTGAAATTATATCGTTTGCCCAGGAGGTCCATCCGAAGGATCGTATGGTTCTTTGTGCCTGTATTGTTTCAACGAGTTTGGATTCGAGTCCGGCGCTCTCCTCCATCAGGTTACGAAGGACAGATTTATTTACTCTGTCGTAGACCAGGTAGAGAATAAAGTAGAAGGGCAGGACAGATGCAACCAGTAGGCAAAGCTGCCAGGATACAAAAGACATGGCTGTCAGGGTAATTATGATGGTCATAAATGCCACTGCTATTTCGATCAGGCTATGATTGATGAAAACCCTGATTTTAACTGCATCATTAATTCTGGAAAGGATTTCCCCGGTACGCATGGTGTCAAAGAAACTTTGAGGAAGTGAAAGCAGGTGTCTGTAATATCCTGTTATGAGTCCGGCGTCAACCTGGTGACCGGCTTTTAACAGAAAAAGGTTTTTAAACCAGGATATAAGAATACGCATTACCAGCATTCCAAGCATTGCCATCCCCATCAGATTCAGCAGGTTAAGGTTTCGGTTAACCAATACGAAATCGACAATTTTCTGTACGAACAGTGAGGTAGATAATCCCAGCAGGCTGAAAAGTATTGCTCCAATAAATGCCTGCAGAAGTGTTTTTTGAAATGGTCTTGTGAGTTCTGTAAATCGTCTGAACAGGCTGGGATTATCTTTTTTCTTTTCGAACGCCGGTCCTGGCACTATGACCACAAGAACACCGGTCCATTTTTCTTTTAGTTCATCATATTTTTCCTTTTTTATGCACCCACCATCAGGATCCATGTATTTTACCCTTTTTTTACCAATCCTGGTGAGAACAACATAATGATACATGTTGTTGTTCACCATCAGGTGAGCGATTGAAGGAATGGGAGCTGATCTCAACGCTTCAGGAGGGCCCTTGATCCCCTTTGCAATAAATCCCATTTTTTCGGCCGCTTCTACAAGTCCCATTACACTTGTTCCCTGGCGCTCCGTTGAAGACAGTTGACGCATTCTGGAAACCGGCATATCGTATCCATAAGCTCTTGCAATACTACTAAGGCATGCGGCTCCACAATCACTCGCATCATGCTGACTTACGCCCTTGATTTTTTTCATGTCAAACCATTAGGATTGAAGGTTGAACTCTTGATTATTCAATGCGGGATGCAACCAGTTTTCTGCTTTATCTGCCAGTAATTGAAAGAGGGTTCGTTGTCTGACCAGGCAGCGTGCTTTGAATGTCATCCCCTTCCTGATGGATGTGGAATATCCATTTTTCAGGCATACCGAGCTTTGGTCAAGTTTGCATTTGATGCGATACATGGGTTGTTTGTCAAGCATTACGAAGTCACTGGAAATCTCATAAACCTCCCCACTTACAAATCCCCATTCCCTCGCACTGAATGCATCCAGGTGAATATGAACTTTCTGTCCTGAATTAATAAAAGCAATATCCTGTGAGCTTATATAGAATTCTCCAATAAGACTGGACTCAGGACTCAGAATACCAATAATGGAACCTGCCTGTATTGCGGATCCCTCAAATATCCCATTGAATTCAATCATTTTACCCGATGCCGGTGCCTGAATGGTCGTCAGCCTGATTTTTTCTTCTTCATTTCTAATCCGAATTTTTAATTCCCGTATCATGGCAAGCTGACTGTAGTATTGATTTTGCCATTTGCTCAGGCTGCGACTCAGATATTTCTCCAATTCTCTTTTGGCCTTTTCTGAAGAAAAAACAAGGTCATCGTATTCCTTCTCACTAATTAATCCACCTTTGAATAGTCCTGCATGTCTGGATAGTTCCTTGTCAGCTTGTTTATGAATCATAGCCAGATAATCAACCTGGTTCAGGTATTCCTCGTATTCCCTTTTGAATTCGGGTGTTATAGGAACCTTTACCGGAACAGTTGTTAGTCCGACAAGATCCATTGCATGAACCTCGGCCTCATTAAGTTCAATAAGGATTGTTTGAAGATTTTTTCTGGATTCAACCGACCTTATCTGAAGTAATGGTTCTGATTTCAGTATTGATTCTCCTTCAGTCACATACACCCTTGAAACAATCCCGGAACTGGCGGCAATAATGCTTGTTTTTTCCTGAATGGGCCGAATAATCCCCAGTCCAGTTACAGAGACCTGAACAGAAACCAGTGGCAATGAAGCCAATATCAAAAAAACAAGAAGCAATAAAATCAGATAAATTGACCTGCCTCCGGGATGAATACTGATTAAATAGGAGGGGAGATTATCCTTTAAAACTGCGGCGTTTAGATCGAAGTTTTCCATGCCTGTCTTTTGTTTAAAACAACAGGCTTTTAATTTCGTCCCAGTTCATAAAAATCAGGCTGAAGATGATGAATGACAGAATTAGTACTATTACCTGGATGATGGAATATTTCTTTTTCATTGGATTATTATTTAAGGAGGGAGACTCTGGTCTCCCTCCCTGAATTTTACTTTACATGATTAGCGGCAGCATCCCCGATGGCCATAGCAAGATTGACCCCGCCACCGAAAGCAATGATGTTGAAACGAATGAACCTTCCCACATCAAATGCAAAACCTCCACCATTACAGGCATAGGTTTCATCTGTTGTCAGGTCCCTGAAATCATTTAATTGAGACTCATAAATTTTCATACTATTGTGGTTTTGGTTTATTTGATTTCTTGTCTTCCAAATAGACCGTTTTTAAAATTGTCCCAGTCATTAAAGATAGCTGCTCCACCAGCTATTACCAGACCAGCAACGATTATAAGCAGTATGCCTCCTTGAATCTCATGCATTTCCTCTGTTTCAAGAGGATGGAATTTTTCGGATAATCGAATTGTTTCATTCATGGTTTTAAAAATTTAATTAATACAATACCAGTAGAAGGCCTTCTAACCGGTTTTAGCTTCGGATCCGTTGTTGCTTAATGTCAATAGGGGAAAAAAATCATTGTGCAGTTCTTCAGAAAATATAGCATTGAATGGCAGAGCTGCTATAATTGACAGATAATGAGAAGAATAGTAAGAGGGAGTTTTTATCGATGGATAACAAACTGTCCTCTGAAGAGACGGCCTGTACCTCTGTCTTCAATAATGCAGGAGTATGTACCATCCTTGAATTGACTGATATCAAGGGAAATGTTACCATTAAATAATTCTACAGGTCGTGACCTCTGCAGGTATCTTCCATATGTGTCAACCACATTGAGGTACAGTTCTGAGTTATGCATCATTGAAGGTATACGGATGGAAATGGCATTAGCGGCTGGATTTGGATAAAGAATAAATTTGAGATCTTCCATACCAGGAACCCCTGTGATTTCAATATCCAAAGGATCTGAAAGTTCACTAATGCATGCTTCATAATTTACTTGAACGGTGTATGAACCTGATTCTTCAGCAACAATTGTAGGATCCATTTGTCCGGATATTAAATTACCATCCATGTACCATTGGTTACCGAATGAAGAACTTGAAGTTAATATATACCGGTCTGCATCCATCGATTTTACAATGCTCGGTTTATCAGGCAATACACAAAATTCCAGGAATTTTATTTCGGAGGGAGCGTATCCTTCATTTCCATCCTGATAAATTTTAATCTTCACCTTTCCAGGACCATTAATTGACATTATCCTATTATTTATCAACACATTCCCTTCGATAACCTGGAACTGAACTGGAAGACCAGAATTGGAAACAGCATTAATGGTAATGTCCGGTTCAGACTCAGGAACATCCCCAATTTCAGAATATGTTATTGCTTGTGATAGTTTGTCGATAGAGCTGTCACAATTATTGTCTTTACCATCAGCTAAAGCCGGTGCTCCCGGATAAACTCCAGGATCGGTATCATCACAGTCGGTGTTGTCGGCCACGTAATTTGCAGGTGCAGTGCAAGCCACAGTGCTGAGGTTTGGATCCCCGTAACCATCATCGTCAGAATCTGCGTACCAGGTTGGACCGGTGGTGATAGATCCAT
>JAUUZM010000110.1 GCA_030589965.1 Bacteroides sp. | reverse complement strand
TTAACTTAAAAAAGTCGGAACATTCCCCGGTGTTAATGCCATGAATTAAGAAATATCGAAGTATATTCAAAGAAAAGTTTATTTGTCCTTATATCCACTCCCTGAAGTGAAGTGGTTTTACGGACATGCAGATAAAAATGAATGATTCTAAGATTATTAGAAGCAGGAATGCACAGATTACCTGAGAATAATGTGCGGGAAGCGACAACCTTTCTTTTTGACCAAATAGCAATATTTATAACCTTGTATTTTAGCCAACAAATATATTGAGACGGGATATTTATAAAATATTAATTGACTGGAAAGACTCAAACAACAGGCATCCACTGCTGATCCGGGGAGCAAGGCAAACTGGAAAAACTTACATTGTAAGCGAGTTTGGAAATCAGGAGTTCGAAAATTATATTTATCTCAACTTCGAGCGAAATTCTGAGTATAAAGATATCTTCAAAACAGTCATTCCGGTTGAAATAGTAGAAAAAATTGTTTTATACACTGCAAGAAGAATCGTGCCTGGCAAAACACTTCTATTTCTAGATGAAATTCAAGAATGCCCTGAAGCCATTGTTTCATTGCGTTATTTTTTCGAGGAAATGCCGGACTTGCATGTAATTGGTGCTGGTTCGCTTCTTGAGTTCGCTCTTAAATCTGAAAATTTCAAGATGCCGGTGGGCAGGATTCAATACCTTTATCTATATCCTCTTTCTTTTGGAGAATTTCTTGATGCATTGGGTGAATCAGAATTAAGGCGTTACATTTTGGATTTTTCAAAATTGATCAATTTTCCCATAAATCTTCACGATAAGTTAAATGAATATGTAAGAAAATATTGATGATTTTGGCAAGTATTCTAAACAAGTGAAGCATATTTATCTAAGGAGAGTATTTAATGCTGTTCCAGGTATGGTTGGTCAGAAGTTTGTTTATGCTCATGTAGATAGAGATATAAAATCCAGGGAAATAAAGGGAGCACTTGAACTGCTTGAAACAGCAGGGGTTGTTATCCGGGTAAGACAAACCGGAGGCTCAGGTCTTCCACTATCTGCAAGTGTACATGAATCCATTTTCAAGGTACTATTCCTTGATGTAGGTCTTTTTCATGCCGTAAGTGGCAATTATTCAGAAACTACAAGAAAACAAGATTTCAATGCTATTTTTAAAGGTGCTGTTACGGAGCAATTTGCCGGACAAGAAATATTAGCCAATCAATCGCCATATACCAAAACTGAATTGTTTTATTGGGGTAGAAAAGCAAAAAGCAGTACCGCAGAAATTGATTATTTAATTGAAAAATATGGCTGCATAAAAGCATTAAAAATCTCTCAGGCACACTTTGTTAATGGAAATCCAATAATATCTCTTCCCTTTTTTGCGATAGAAAGTTTTTTGAAAAAAAAATGAAAACATCTTAACTTTTTTGTGTTTATTAAGACCTAATGAGCTGTATGCATTTATGGCAAATTTGTGCCGCAACCAACAGAAAACGGCCACCAGGTTTGTCCCCAGTCCCAATGTACTCCATATGCTCCTGTCGTCATACCGGGTATAGGCTCAACACCGAGTGGGGAAATATCCATGAAAACTCAAGGATTTTGTCTGTAATCATGGCGGAGGAAGGTTCCCGAAGCAGATCGCAAAGCAATCCTTTGCTGATATGGCAGGTAACATTAAACCCGGAGATATAAATAATAACACTGAAATTTCCCGTTCCTGAACTATTGCAGATTCACCTTCCTTACGCCCCAATTGAATTATCCAGTAGTTTTAGTGCCTTAGAACCCCCATGGCGTTCATCCTTCACAACTTGAGCTGGAACAATGGGATCTTTCTCCATTTACGAGTTTCACCCAGTTTAGATTCTCAATACTTATTCCAATAAAGTGTTCATCCAAAATACATGAGGTAATGTTCAAGGAATACATCGTACAACCGGTATGCAACTCCTTCTTTAATAATGACCTGTTTCTCCTTTAAGGCATTTATTACAGCTTGCATAGTGCCCGGACTGCCAATCTCGGCTTTGGCCATAAACTCCCTGGTGGTTACACCTTCAACCTTTCCAAAGCTTGCAATGGCTTTGGTCGTGCTGAACTGGTGCCTGGTGAGGCGGTGAGGCAATTCGGCATAGAATACCTGCTTCTCTGCGATGAAGTCGATATAGCTCTTTTCAAACTCGTCAATGGTGTCCGGTATCTTTTCCTGTGAATAGATAAGATTGCATATTGCCTGAATATAATAGGTATGACCATGGCATAAAGTCAGAATATGAGAAACCAGTGTGTCTGAAATAGCCTTGTTTCCAGCGTGGAAATGCTTCATTATGAATTGTTGATACTGGCTGGAGTCGATCTTTTTCAATTCAATCATCCGGGTAGATTGGTAAAACGGTCTGTCAATGGATGAAAAAATGTCAGAAATCAAATGTTGTTCACTTCCGCTGAAAATGAACCTGATGTTATGATATTTTTGAACAAGGCTTCTTAGTTTTGCCTCCAGGGGCATGCTGTCTGTATATTTCTTTATCTCCTGGAATTCATCAAAAGCAATGACAACCTGTGATGAATTCCTCTCCAGGAACTGAAATATCTCCTCCAGCCTGTTAAATACCTGGTTACGATCATGATAGATGATATCGACAGAGGGCTTCCCGTCATTGCCAATACTAAAGGAGGCACCAATTGACCTGATAAAATCTGTCAGTTTCTTACCAAAACCTCTTTTGGAAAAAATTGTGCTTTGAATAACTGCATTGGCGGCCTCATTTATAAACCCGGACAGAGAAGTCGTACCCCACAGATCAACGTAGAGACAATCGTAACTCTCTTTCAAATGATTGAAGATATGATAGATCAATGCAGATTTTCCTGTTCTTCTGATGGCAAAAAGGGTAATATCCTGCTGGTTCCTGATGGAGTTGATGATTTTATCACTCTCCTTTTCCCTGTCACAAAAGTATTCCGGACTTATATACCCTTTTAATAGAAATGGATTCATTTACGTGTTTTGTGTAAATGTAGTTAAATAAAATTAATTACGCTAAATACGTAAATATATTTATGTAATTACATTTATGGTTATTACGTAAACATTACTCATACCGTATTTGCAGAATCTGAGATAATCTCACTGCCGACAAGTTACTACTCAATTCGGACTTCCTGAGTTAGCTCACTGGGGGTACGGATCCGGCTTACAAACTTAAAATCAGTTTTCATTCATTAATACTATTTCAACGGGCCCTATCAGCCCGGAAGGCAGGGGTTCTTTAAAATCAAATGACCTCATCGCAGCTTTTGTAGTAAAGGTATATCTGCCGCTTGTATATTCTTTTCCTTCCATCAGGCCATTCTCAAATTTTACAGTCCTGACATTGGCATCAGGTTCCTGTCTGTCTCCCATCAAACGGTTAATCCAGCGGTTGGCAACTTCTATTTCCAGTTCGTTATTTCCTTCTTTCAGGGCATTTGAAATATTGATTCTCCAGGGGGCACACCAGATGACCCCCATATCTTCTCCATTGAGTTTTACGCTGGCAATATCGTGAACCTCCCCGAGGTCGATGTAGTATTCTGCATCTTCCAGAGCACTCATATTAATTGTCTTCTTGTAGGTGGCTATACCGGAGTAATATTTTATGCCCCTGCTCTCATGATTTGTCCAATCCTGAAGTTCATCAAATTGGATTTTTTCAGGTCCTCCCCAACTGGGATTAAAAGCAACATCCCATGCGCCTTCTATAGTTTTAATTGTGCTATAGCTTGCAAAATTCGACTCAGCATCCTTAAGCTCATTTTTGACTGCTTTATTGCGCTTGAAAACCACGAAGTAGCTTTCGAAAGGAACAAATTCCAGGCCGATGCTTGTTATTCCATCTTCGGTACTGTATTGCTGTAACTTCCTTGAACTTCCGTCTACTCCCGACCATAATTCCGGTTCACCGGAGGCTCTGAACGTACAGGATGTTTTTTGTAATTCACCGGTTCGGTTGGCAATGAAGTATATATCCCTGTCTGAGGTTCTGCGATGTCCAAAACGGATGGTATTGTTGCCGGATTTAAAATCTTGCTCAATATTCAATCCGGCAAGAAGCTTAGCTGTACTTTCATAAGTGGGATAAAGAGATGATTCCGGATGAAATGTGTTTAATTCCCCGCCCCAGTAAATCCTTCCTTTGCCATAGTTTCTCTCGCTTATTTTATCCGGTATTTGCAGTGAGCCCCATAGTTTTTCTGCCAGCATTCTTACCTGCTTATCACAATCCGGATAGTCAGAAAGGCTGGGTGATTTCAGAGGGGGTGATCCGATTATCCTTGCACCATTTTCTACCAGTGAACTGATTTTTTTCAGTAGTTCAGGTGTCATGGTTTCAAAGTTGGGCAGCAGCAATATCTCGTAGGAGGAGGCTCCGGGGAAAACAATTTTCCCGTTTTCCACCCTTGCACTCTCCATGAGCATTTTGGGTGAACAGCCATCAAATCCATATCCTTTTTTATCGGGAATAGCTCCATTTTCCTTCAATGCATCCGGTGGGGGTGTAAATACCATGGGTGATCCTTCAGGAGTGAGATAAAGGATGTCTGAAACAGCCTGTCCCTGCTGCATCATGTGGGAGTTTCGACTTATGTATTTGTGGTATGCCTCAACCATGGGCCACCAGGTTTGTCCCCTGTCCCAATGCACTCCATATACTCCCATCGTCATACCGGGTCTATGCTCCTCACCGAGAGGTTTATGGGCAAAAGTGTGGTAAACAAAGCGATTTACCCCCAGGGCCAGGGCCCAGTCACTCTGGTCTTTCATAGACCAGGGATATTCCTGCCAGTCCTCTCCGTTCCCCGAGGTAAAAACCTCCGCCCCCACGACCGGCTGGCCGCTGATGTGAGAAATAGAGGTAGCTTCCAGGACTGCATAGGCAGTGTGAAATCCAAACCGTTTACTCCAGAATTCAGCCATGATTACATCGGCTACTGAACCCAGATCCAAGTCCCCGGCCGGATTCATATCATACGGCTCGATGGTCAGTTCCAGCTTATTTTTATGTGCATAGGATTTTGCGAACTCAGCGTGGTTTTCCAGAACTAATTCTTTGCAGGTCTGCCGAAGGTCCCATAAGAAACGCTCTGTAATTTCCACACTCTGAACTACGCGTCCGGTATAGGCAAGAAAATAGGGTTCGGGATCATAGCCCCGTCTCTTTTTAAATTCATCTCTCATGCCATCCGTCCAGTTCTGAGCACCGCTTTCCCAACTATCCATGTGGAAACCCGTCCATCCAACACCCTTCTTACGGGGGGCAGTTTTCTCCAACAGGACATCGGTATAGTTTTTCAGATGATTTTTAAATGCTGTAGAATCCAGTTTATTCGATTCAAGTCCAATGGCCGGTTTTGGTGCCGGTCTTGTACTGGCCCCGGTTATCCTTGTACCCATACGGACAATGGTCCAATTTCCCTTGGGAGCATCCCATACCAGATTCCCGCCTGCCCGCAGATACCCGGTAATGTCGATAATATCTTCCTGTCTGAGAACCGGGAGGGAATCAACATTATCGTAGTTTGCAAGCGAGGGTAAATTCGGTTTTACATTTTCGGCTGAGGAATAGGGAGACCTTTCATAAAGCGCTTTTTCGTTTATGTCGACAATATTGGGAATTACTGAATCGGGGATAGCATATACGGCTACATCTTCATAATATGGATCTTTCATCCTATGCCATCGTGTACTCCTTTGCTTCGGAAGCGGGAGTTCAATATCTATTAGTTTATTACCTGAAACTTTTACTTCGCTGGCAACCAAATGCTTCATGGATTCTTCCGGCTTCACCCAGGGGCCGCCGCTACCGCACCATCCTGGTCCGGCCCCCATGAGTATTTTCATGTCCAGGCGCTCTGCCTCCCTGACTGCATGGACAAAATGGTTCTGCCATTCTTCCGACATAAAATCAATGGGGCCCCTGGGAACTCCAATTCCCACTTCAAGGAATATCACATGGTTAATTCCGGATTCCTTCATAGATTCCAGGTCTTTGCTCATCTCTTGCATGGATAAGTTTCCATCCATAAAGTACCAGTACACACCGGGATAGGAGGTTTCCGGGGGATTATTAAATTCGTCCTTTAGTCCACCGGAAGTTTCGCCTGTACACGAAAAGAAGGAAAGTGATAGAATGGCTATTGCAGTCGTGAGGATAACAAATCTCCGGCCGAAGGATACTGCTAATGCTGTCTTCATAGGATAATCTTATTTGCAATTATGGTTTAATACTAATTTTTTCTGCCAGCTCAATCGTAACAGGTCCCAGCAATCCGGATGGTTCCAGGGGAATCTCATCCATGGGCCTGCCCCTGAAATCATGTTTTAAATTAATATTGGTTGAGGTGTATTGCTTTTTATCCGGGAAAGTCTGGTCGCCAGCTACCCGGTTGAACCATGAATTTACGACTTTGATCTCCAGGGTATTTTCTCCTTTTTTCAGTTCTTCACTGATTTCGATCCTGAAAGGTGAGGTCCAGACGATGCCTTTGTCTATTCCATTGATCTTCACCTCTGCAATGCCCACATCTTTTACACTTCCAAGCTGCAGAAAGTATTTGTTATCTTCCCCGGATTCAGGTTCCCATGTAAAACTCTTCCTGTAAACAGCCGCTCCAGAGTAGTATTTGATTCCCTCGTCCGGATGTTGTGACCAATCCATGAGTTCGGGGAATATGTACTCAGCAGGAGGGCTTCCCTGGGTGGAGACGAACGTACCCCATTCAGGATCGAAGCGGACTGTCCATTCACCGGTGATTTCTGACAGGGTTTCAAAATCTGCATAATTCCTGGCCGCTGTGCCTTGCTGCTTGTCCGGGATTTTCCCATCGAATACTACCAGAACAGCACCATAAGGTTCCAGGGTTAATGGAAGCCTTGTCATACCATCCTTTTGGGAAAATGCTTTCGCATCCCGTATTTCTCCTGATAAGGCATCCCATAACTCGGGCTGCTTCCCTGAAACTCGGAATGTACACTGGATTTTCCGGCGCTCTGTGGTCTGGTTGCTGACAAAATATACATCACTTTTATCTATAGTATAGTGTATATAATCAAAATCGGTTTTACTTTCGTTATCTATGACATTGAAATCTGCCGCTACCTCCTTTGAAAGCAAATATTCCCTGGCCGGAAAACCCCAGGCAACCAGTCCACTGCCATAACTTCGTTCTCCTGTCTCAGAAACAGTTTCCCCCCAGATCGTAGCGGACAATTCGGCAAATCTTTCCCGACCTTCCTCTCCTCCAGCCAGGCTGACCTGCTTTTCAGGTTTATATCCCAGTACGGTGGCTCCCTCCTTTACCAATTTTTTGAGTTTTTCCAGCACAGCCAGTGTTAATACCTTATGGTCGGGCAATACCAGAATACGGTATTTTACTCCACCCGGAACCACAATTTTTCCGTCCTCCATCTTCAATTGCAGTAATATGGTTTCATCGCAGACATCATAATCAAACCCAGGCATTACCCCTGCAGGGTCGGAATGTTTGAACGGGAATACATTGGGCACATGGTCGCCATAATAATAGAGCACATCAGCTACAAATTTGCCTTCCTGAACTACTGACTGTGTCCTGTGCATGTAATCAATGAAAGCCCCCGACTGATCCCACCAGGTAACCTGTGGATTTACGTGTGTACCGGCAAAATATTCCTGTCCGGGCAGTCCCATTTCAGGTGGTGAACAGGTAAATGTATGAAAATACATGCGGTTCAATCCCGCACAGATCTCGTGGTCAAAGGCGGACTTCTGATCATGCCATAATTCATCGTTCCATTGCGGACCAATGGTGGTAAAGGATTCTGCGCCCACGATCTTCTTCCCGTATATATGGGCGGCTGAAGAAGCCTGCTTTAAATAGAAACGATTTTCCGGCTGTGGGCGGTGAGGTGAAGGCGACCAGAACTCACTCATCACAATGTCGCTGAAACCGTAGTTCTTTATTCCATCCATGGGTCCGGCATGCGGGCCGGCTGATTCGGGTTGGATTCCCATGCCGTACTTATGTGCATATTCCTGGAATCGTGCATAATGATTAAAGGCCACCAGGTCGGCCAGGGTTTTCCTGAAATCGGCCAGAAAGGCATTGGAACTTTCCAGGTCATCCACAACAAAACCTGCCACGATAGGTAAATAGCTTATCAGATCATATCCCCTGTACTGCATGAACTCTTCCGGGAATTTACCGGTCCAGTTCATTCCCCCGCATTCCCAGCTGTCCGTTTCCATGAATTTCAGGGTGGTTCCCACATGGTCCGCAGCGACAGCAAAGATGGGTTCCACCACATCCTCCCAGTAAAAATCGAAGGCGTATTTGCTCATATAATCCAGTACCCTTCCCTGCCAGTCATTGCTGGAAGTAGAAACATGTGCACGGGTGCAGGTATAACCAATGCGAAGAAGAATCCATTCCCCGGCAGGGGCATTCCAGTCCAGGTTTCCCCGCTGATCCATTTTCGAGGACAAATTGATTATCTCATCCTTATTCACTCTGTACGCTTCATTTTCATTCTTGATCTGATCGCCGGATTCATTTTCAAGCAAAAAGCGGCAGTCGGGGGCGGAACCACCCAGTTCACGAAAACCCAGTTTGAGGTTGAGATCAGTAATGCCTACCGGGATTTTATTCGAGGTCTTAATGGGGAATGCGAGCAAGGCAATATCCCTGTAAAAATCATCCCGGCTTTCAGGCTGTTCAAGTTGAATGGAAATACTATTATCACCCGAAACTTTTACACGGGAAAACGTTAGCTGC
>JAUUZM010000302.1 GCA_030589965.1 Bacteroides sp. | reverse complement strand
ACAGATAGATCATGGCTCAGCAAAATAATTTCGCATCGGGCAGGGGATATTAAATTTTAAGTTTTTTCTCGATCTCGTCGATCTGGATGCGGAAGCGCTTATCTGTTTCAATCAGGTTATTGACAGTTTTGCAGGCATGAAGAACCGTAGCATGGTCTTTTCCTCCAATCTGGGAACCAATAGTTGCCAGTGAAGCCTTCGTCATGCTCTTAGAAAAGAACATAGCTACCTGTCTTGCCTGGACAATCTCACGTTTCCGGGTCTTGGACTGAATATGCTCTACCGGTAGATTGAAATAGTTGCACACTACTTTCTGAATATAATCAATACTGATCTCGCGCTTGGTGTTTTTGATCAGCTTATCGATCATATCCTTCGCAAGTTCCAGGGTGATCTCCTTTTTATTGAGAGTGGATTGTGCGAGCAGGGATATAAGTGCGCCCTCAAGTTCCCTGATATTTTCTGTAATATGAGTAGCAATATATTCTACGACATCATCGGGAAGATCGATACCGTCTTTGTATGTTTTCTTTTTAAGAATTGCCATCCTCGTTTCGAAGTCCGGGATCTGTAAATCGGCCGATAATCCCCATTTAAATCGGGATAGCAGCCTTTGTTCGAGTCCCTGAAGTTCTACTGGGGGCTTGTCTGAAGTTAGGATCAATTGCTTGCCGGACTGATGCAGGTGATTGAATATATGAAAAAAGGCATCCTGTGTCTTTTCCTTGCCTGCGAATTCGTGTACATCGTCAATAACAAGTACATCAATCATCTGGTAAAAATGGACGAAGTCGTTCTTATTATTATTACGGATGGAGTCTACAAACTGAGTCTGAAACTTATTGGCATTAACATATAGAACCGTCTTCTCCTGGAACTTTTCCTTTACCTGGATGCCAATGGCCTGGGCCAGGTGTGTTTTTCCAAGTCCGGAATCACCGTAAATAAGGAGAGGATTAAAAGCTGTTCCTCCGGGATTATTTGAAACTGCATATCCTGCAGATCTTGCAAGCCGGTTACAATCTCCTTCAACAAAATTGGTGAAGGAATTTTCCGGGTTCAGCATCGGATCTATATTCAGCTTCTTAAGTCCGGGAATAATAAAAGGATTCTTAATCGTTGTGGCTTCAGAATCTATGGGTACAGATACCGGTGTATTTTTCAGTTCTTTTTGATTTCTGGCCGGAAGTTTTACAGTATAGGGCTTTGCACTGGAGTAGCCATTATTTTCCATGACTACACTATATTCCAACTTGGCTTCAAATCCGAGTTCTTTGCGAAGAACCTTCCTGAGGATATCTATATATTGTTCTTCCAGATATTCATAAAAAAAAGGACTCGGAACCTGGATGGTAAGGATATTCTTTTCCAGTTTCACGGGAATAATCGGTTCAAACCAGGTACGATAACTAATTGAGGGGACATTGTCTTTAATAATTTTCAGACATCTGTTCCAAACCGTTTCGTGCATCAGAGGGGAATAATTATAAGGTTACTACAAGAATCTAAGCTCCCATAAGGAAAAGCTAAGTTTGTGAAAAAATAACTAAAAAAAAAACCCAAATACGCTTGACTTTTCAGAAATGACCATATCAGGTTTAGTATCAGTCTTTTAAAAATCCAAAAAAAATGAAAAAAATGTATAATATTGATAATCAGCGAATTATAAAGAATATTCCTTAATAAATTGTTACTTAATTATTTAGAATAAATTAAGTAAGATTATGCCTTCCCTACGTCCGGCAAAATGAGATTTTAATCAAAGAAAAACCCTTGTTGGTCAAATCAAATCTTGTCAAAAAGTCAGATATTTCTCAGTGGAGTGAATTTTCTATTTCTTCTTATCAGATTTTCCGAATACAGAAACATTCACATATTTTTTTGGATTTTCCTGAAGGTCTTCAAGGAGAAGATCCAGTTCCTTTGAAAGAGCGCTCAGGTTAAGGTAAAGTGAGTCATCATTCACCAGCATTCCTATGGTGCCTTCCCCCTCATTAATCTTCTCAAGTATCTGATGGGTTTGTTCGAGTGTTTTATTTGTATTGTTAATGGTTTCTTTGAGATCAGACTTGGCAATTGAGTCAGTTATTGACGCAATATTGCTCATTGCAGAGGCGAGCTGTTCATTATTTTCTTTCAGGTTGAAAGTGATTGATTCAAGATGCTCAATTAAAAGGTTGAGTTTACCATTTGAGGCGAGCATTCCCTCAACTCCGTCTATACTGCTTTCCATCTTCCGAATGGAGGATTTCAGCAGGTCTGCGCTTTCCCTGTCAAAAACATAAGCCATGGCGGTCATCAGGGAATCGGCTGTAACCAGCAAATCCTCTGCCTTGTCTTTCACCGGTGCCAGCTGGCTCTCAAGCTGGTCTGTGAGTCCCGCGCGAATTGAAGAGATAAGGGTATCCCCAGGTGTATGATGCAATTCAGATTCTCCGGTGATAATCTGTATGGCTTTGGTCCCCATAAAATCAGCATCGTAAAGAATAGCCTGGGAATGTTGGGGTAATCTATATTCTCTGTCAATTTCCAGAGTGATCCTCAGTGTATTGTTCCCGGAGGTATTGAATTCAATATTGCCTACCTGTCCCACCTTATATCCACTGATAAAAATCTTGCTGTTTTTTTCCAGTCCATTTATATCCCCATAAATTGCATAATAAGTATCTACTCTCTGAAGGATGTTTCTTCCTTTCAGGAAATTTAAACCCCAGATAGTTACGGCAATAGCAATGGTAATTATTATACCTATTTTGATTTCGCTGGAAAGTCTCATAGACGCTGTAGAATGAGAATTAAAGGTAATTATTTATTTTGTTTGCGGGCTTCTGACATGGGAATAATTTTACCTGCCTTCACGGCTATAACAAAGGCTCCCGGAAAGGATTCCTGCACGGCAGGAACCATTTCATACATTTTTTCAACACTTGTTGATTTGCCCACTGCATATTTATACAGGTTATTGGCTTTGAATTCTGCAATATGCCCATATTCCGAAAAGCTAATGTCATCAAGCGGCCGGCTTTTGGTTGTCGTCAGAACCTGGATCATATAATATATTGTTTCATCCTTTTTAATATAAGGGTCTGTTGAGGTAGTAAGAACTGCTTGGGGTCTGTCGTCCTCAATGGTACGTTCTTCCTGAGGAACTACAGTCTTCCCGGCTGTGCTTTTATTTTCAATATTCTCCTTATAATCCTTGAAGGCTCTGAAAATGGCAGAAGCCAGGTATTCCTGTCCGGATGCAGACATCAGGTATTTTTGTTCCGTCGAGTTTGTAATAAATCCGGTTTCAATCAGGACTGAAGGCATGGTGGTGGCCCATAATACCCAGAATCTTTCCTGCTTAACCCCCCTGTCCCTTCGTCTGGCCCGCTCACGAAACTGGTCCTGCACCAGGTCTGCAAACTCTATACTCTGATGTGAAAAGGTTTTCTGCATAAGGTTAAAAATAATATATGATTCGGCGGAATTGGGATCAAATCCCTCATAATTGGAAGAATAATCTTCTTCAAGGGTAATCACCGAGTTTTCTTTCATGGCCACCTGGAGGTTTCTCTCATCGTTTGAAGTTCCCATTGTAAAGGTTTCAGCACCATAGGTTTTTGGGTTTGTCCACCAGTTGGCATGAATGGAAATAAACAGGTCTGCATCGTTACGATTGGCAATATTGGCTCTCTCGCGTACCTCGACAAATTCGTCTTTCTTGCGGGTGTAGATTACTTTAACATCCGGGATATTCTGCTCAATGTATTCACCTAGTT
>JAUUZM010000107.1 GCA_030589965.1 Bacteroides sp. | reverse complement strand
GCACCGGCTATCAGGGCACCCATATCTAGCGAGTAAACCTGCTTTGATGCCAGGTTTTCAGGCACATCCCCCCTAACAATCCTTTGTGCCAGTCCCTCTGCAATAGCTGTCTTGCCCACCCCGGGTTCACCCAGTAGAACCGGGTTATTCTTCCTCCTTCTTGCAAGGATCTGCAATATTCTCCTGATCTCCTCATCACGGCCGATCACTGGATCAAGTTTACCCTGCAGGGCCAGTACATTCAGGTGTATGGCATACCGCCCCAGGGCGTTGTAGGTTTCCTCTGCAGATGGACTATCAACATTCGAACCTTTCCTTAGTTCTTCGATAGCCTTCTTTAACACCTGCTTATTGAGGCCCTGGTCCTTTAACATTCCCGAAATTTCACCGGGAGTTTGCAGGATACCGAGCAATATATGTTCTACCGCCACGAACTGGTCACCCTCCTGATTCGAGATCTGCATGGCTTTCTGAAGCACCCTGTTGGCATCCTGGGAAAGATATGCCTCCCCCCCGCTAACCTTTGGGTAGTTCTCCAGTATGGCATTCAGGGTCCGTTCGACCGTCTCCCTGTTTAGGGCGGTTTTCTGAAGCAGATATCCTATGATGTTCCCGGCTGTGTCAAGCAGGCCCTTTAAGATATGTCCGGGTTCTACAGCCTGGTGGCCATGACCCTGTGCATAATCTACAGCGGCCTGTATTGCTTCCTGTGATTTTATGGTTAAATTATCCTGTCTCATATATTTGAATTTATATTTATTATAAGCCGGCAAACTTCCTGCCAATGGGATTAATTTATTAAATCTGTCATTTTGTCTTACTGCCTGTTATATTTCATGTCATTTTGTCATTGCATCAAAAAAACTCCTTTTTTTTTGAGTTATTCAATCTCTTTTGCTTTTTTTGCAATCGCAAACCAAAATGAATCATTATGATGACCAGAATTTTCAGCCTGTTTATTTTGCTTGTCCTGGCAGTTTCCTGCGGACAACAAACCGAAAAAACTACAGATCTCAGTGAGTTGGAAGTATCTGAAGTTAGCGTAGAAGCACTCCTTGCAGATGCATCCCCTTTCGTGGAACAACCCGTATCCTTAAAGGGAACGGTTGTTCATGTTTGCCGTCATGGCGGGCAGCGTTTATTTATCGTTGGTGAGGATGGAGAAGATCGTTTTCGCATCACGGTGGGTGAAGACATTCCTGAATTTGATGTCGAACTTGAGGGAAGCATGATTGAGGTTAACGGGATTGTCAAGGAATTGATCATCGATGAAACCTACCTGGCAGAATGGGAAGCTGAAGTAAGTGAAGGTTCAAAACACGATCGTGGAGAAGGTCATGAAGGCGGTGTAGGGCATGGGGATAACCATGGAGAAGCATTGGACCAGGATACTGACCCTGGAGATGAAAATGAAGATCATGGTGAAGAAGAAGGGGAAGATGACACTGAAACAGAAATAGCGTCTCAGCTGCAAAAGATACAGGATGTAAGGGATGAAATTGCAGCCAGCGGCAAGGACCATCTCTCAGACTTCTGGATCGAAACCATAGAATTCAAGATTATCACAGAATAAGCCCTGTTTATTCACAAATCATTTTTAGTCTCCAATGAAAATCCGGAAATGGCTCCGTATCATACACCGGGATATGGGATATATTTTCTTTGGCATGTCCCTGATCTATGGTATTTCAGGAATTGCGCTCAACCACCTGGATGACTGGAATCCGGATTACATCATCAAGATCTCAGAAGCTACCCTGCCGGATGTCCCTGCTGCTGATGATATTTCTAGAGAAGTGGCAGGATCACTGGCCAGGCAAATTGACCAAAATTATCAATACAGGAACCATTTCTTTCCCGGACCAGGTGTATTGAAGATATTCATTAAGCAGGGATCAGTCACGATAAACCTGGATAGCGGCCGGGCCTATATCGAGGTTATAAAAAAACGACCTGTTTTCAGGCAAATGAACTTCCTGCACTACAATAAACCAAAAAAATTATTTACATGGTTTTCAGATGCTTTTGCCCTGGCACTGATTCTTATGGCAATTTCCGGCCTGTTTATGATTCGGGGAAAAAAGGGTATTACCGGGAGAGGAGCCTGGCTAACTGCTCTGGGAATTCTCATTCCCGCCATATTCCTCATCCTGTACCTGTAACTTTGCCCTGATTTTCACGTATTGGGGGTATACTAATTTTGTATTACTTCCGCGCACATGAGTGAACAGATACTGAAGGCCCTGATGCAGCTTTTTGCCATTATTGCCAGGCCTGATAGTAGCAGGAGTGACAGGAGGACTGTTGTTAAGGCTTACCTGAAAAAACAGCTGAACCACGAGATCGTTCAGGAGTACCTCAAGGTATTTGATGAATACTATGAACTTCACCAGGAGAAGCAAAAGGAATCCGAAAAAAGGGCTAAGGGAATCTCTGCCAGTTCAGTCAGGGTACTCAAGATCGCTACCGCAATCAATGAAGAACTAGCCCAGCCACAAAAGATCATCGTACTGATCCGCCTGCTCGAATTCGTCAGATCGGATATTGGAGAGATTACCGAACAGGAGATGGAATTCATCAACACTGTGTCTGATACCTTTAATGTGCTGGAAGAAGAATATGAACAGATCAGGGATTTTGTATTGTTTTCCCCTGAAGATGTCCCGGATACTGAAGACATCATGATGATTGACAGCAACCGGGAATTTAATCTGGAAAAATCCAAACATATTTATATTGATTCTTTCAGGGGACAATTAAGGGTGTTACATGTGCCCAGTGCCAGACTTTACTTTATCGGGTATATCGGCAAGCGTGAAATGTACATGAACAGCCAGCTGATCCAGGAGGACAAGGTATACGTTCTGAACAACGGTTCTTCGATCAAGAACCAGCAGATAAAGCCCATTTACTATAGCGATATTGTCAGCCGTTTCCAGCTTGACAAGATCAAGGACCGGATCACCTTTGAAGTCAGTGACGTGGAATACCATTTCAAGAGTGGCGATACGGGTTTACAGAAGCTCAGTTTCAAAGAGGAATCCGGACGGTTGATTGGCATCATGGGTTCCAGCGGTGCGGGAAAGTCCACCCTTCTGAATGTCCTGAACGGATCGCACCCACCTTCCTCGGGCAAAGTACTTATCAACGGGGTGGACATTTTTACACAAAAAGAACAGATCGAAGGGATCATCGGGCATGTATCCCAGGACGACCTTCTTATTGAAGAGCTGACTGTTTATCAGAACCTGTATTTTAATGCCAAGCTGTGTTTTGATAATTATACAGAGGAACAGATTGTAGATTCAGTAAACCAGACCCTTGAAAATCTTGGATTATTCGAGATCCGTGATATCCAGGTGGGGAGTCCAATGAATAAAAAAATCAGCGGTGGCCAACGGAAAAGGCTGAATATAGCGCTTGAGCTTATCAGGGAACCAGCCATCCTGTTCCTGGACGAGCCTACATCAGGCTTGTCATCCAGGGATTCAGAGAACATCATGGACCTGCTGAAAGAACTATCCCTGAAAGGAAAACTCGTATTTGTCGTCATCCATCAGCCTTCCTCCGACATCTTCAAGATGTTTGACAATATGATCATCCTGGATACCGGTGGTTGGATGATCTACGACGGTGATCCCATAGAGTCTATTGTATATTTCAAGAAAAAGATCCATCATGCCAACTGCAATGAAAGTGAATGCCAGGTTTGCGGTAATGTGAATCCCGAACAGATCTTTAACATTGTAGAATCCAATGTACTCGATGAATATGGGAAGGCCACCAAGACAAGGAAAATATCACCAAAGGAGTGGCATGCCCATTATTTAGATAAGGAAAAGGAGAATGGCAAATTCCTGGAGCAGCATTCCACCTTACCTAAAATCTTGTTTAAGATCCCTGATAAACTAAAACAATTTCAGATCTTCGCTAAGCGTGATGTGCTGTCCAAGCTGTCCAACACCCAATATATGGTGATCAATTTCCTGGAAGCACCCCTTCTGGCTTTCCTGCTGGCATATATCATTAAGTATTTCAATGTTAATATCACCAACATTCACGGTTACAACCTTGAAGGAAATTCCAACCTCCCTGTTTATATCTTTATGTCGGTGATCGTTGCCATTTTCATGGGACTCACAGGCAGTGCCGAGGAGATCATAAAAGACCGGAAAATTAAAAAGAGAGAAGCATTCCTGAACCTGAGCCGGTCAGGATACCTGCTCTCGAAGGTGGCCGTCCTGATGACCCTCTCAGCCATCCAGGCCCTGTTATTCGTTGTGATCGGGAACAGCATCATGGAGATCAAAGGCATGTACTGGCAATACTGGCTGGTCCTTTTCAGTGCCTGGGTCTCATCCAACCTGATGGGACTGGTCATATCCGACAGTTTCAAGACCGTGGTAACCATATATATCCTGATCCCTTTCCTGGTCATACCACAGATTATCCTTAGCGGGGTCATCGTGAAGTTTGAGAAACTGAATCCTAAAATATCCTCTCCCACCAGCATCCCCTTGTACGGTGAAGTAATGACGGCGCGTTGGGCATACGAGGCCCTTGCAACCTACCAGTTCATACATAATGATTACCAGTCTCAGTATTATTTGTTTGACAGGGTAATGAGCGAGGCAAGTTACCGTAAGGATTATTGGACTGTGGACCTGCTGAACAAGGTGGAAAGCATTGGACGGAACCTTCATGATCCTGCCAGGGCTGAAGACATCAAATCTCACTTAAAACTTCTCAGGAGCGAGATCGAAGATGAAATGAAAGAAAATACCATCATCACTTTTAAACCCCTGTCAGAACTTACGCCGGAGAGAATAAACAAAGATATACTGGATTCCCTGCGTAAATACCTGAATGAAATCAAGGCATACAATATCAAACTCTATAACAAGGCCAATGACGAGAAAGACAAACGAACCAGGGAACTCCAGAGAAGTGATGAAAAGAAGGAGGCCTTCAATAAAATTAAACGGGAGCAGAACAATGAATCACTGGAAGATTTTGTGAAAAACTCGAATGTCAGGGACCGGATCATCCAGTATAAAAACCGCCTCTACCAGAAAATCGACCCCATCTATATGGATCCGGAACATAAACTGATCAAGGCACACTTCTACGCACCAAGTAAGCAGGTTTTTGGAAATTTTTTCAGCACCTTCGTTGTCAACATCGCAGTAATTTGGTTTATGACGCTGATCTTCTATTTGATTCTCTACTACAGATTACTAAAGAAATTTCTCGATTTCTTCGGACAATTCAGCCAGCGTATCAGGTAGGATTGGACATACCCCAATAAATCTCTTTGATTTCTTTGGATTGTTGGCTGGATCAGTGATCCAGGGGATCAACATGTGATAAGGTTAAAAAATGGGGATAGTTTTATCCTGTTTTCGTCACTCCATTCGGGGTGATTTCTTAAAGTAAAGATAATCTGCTTTATAAGTCATTGATTTAAACATTTCCCGGTGCCCCGGTATTTTGAGGGGTGTTGTCAGGATTACTCATGGTAAAGGGACATAAAATATCCGTTTACTATACTTTTTAAGTGCTTTTCGGATAAAAAATATCTATTGAGGGATATTTTTTATCCGAACTGACATCAAAATAGTTAACAAATGGATAATTTATATCTAGCTCCTCCCTGAATGATACCCCAATGGACTGTTGCGACGGACATGTACAACAAAGATTGAAAAACACCAGTATCATCGGGATCCTGGAAGCTGAAGTGTTTATAAACTCCAAAAACCCAAAATGCCCGGGATAATATCAAGCCTTTCTGATGAGTTGGAGATGGTGAGTAAAATCCCAGCCAACATCATTTGAATACAGGCTGAGTGTTGGTTTTACCTTAAATTTTGGGGTATGTCCAAATCAGGTAGGAAGGTTGATTTTGTATGATCTTTTTTTTATATTAAGATCTCCTGCTAATTTCAGATAATGAAGCGAAGAAATTTTATTAAAACAACAGCTTTCGGTTCATCAATTGTGGCGACCAGTGGATTATTGTCATTTGCACAAGTTGCACAAATAAACAATAAGCATGGAGATTTAATCAACCCGATTATTCCGCTCAAGTTCTTTCCCAATCTTGAAAAAGAGATGTTATCTTCTATTGTTGAACTAAACAAACTTTATGGATTTCGCCGGTTCGTAATAACAGGTCCCAGTAAGGAACACCGATACACCGGGTTTCCGGAAAAACAAGTTTTTATTGAATTGGGAGAACAGATATTGCAGATAAAAAAACAGCTGGCAGAATATGATATTGAGATTGGCTGGTGGTGTACAACAACAATAAGAATCGGGAAAGGGGACTTTCAAAGTATTGTCAGGATTGACGGAAGTCAGGCCCAGGAGGCTTGCTGTCCTTTAGATTATGACTACAGGGAAACATTCAGTGATTATGTTGCAGCAGTAGTGCAAATTGCCCGACCATTCTGGATTAATTTCGAAGATGATTTCCATATGAATAATGGCTGTTACTGTCCGCGTCATCTTGAAGAATTAGCACTAAGGGAAAAACAGTATTATTCGAGAGAGGAATTACAGACTATTTTTCCTGCAAAAACATCGGAGAGTTATCGATTGCGTCATGCATGGGGTGAATTGAGCAGAGACTCTTTAGCCTTACTGGCAGCTTCCGTCAGAGAAAAAGTTGATCAACTGGCACCTGAGACCCGTCTATGCCTTTGCCAAAGCTATGCAAATGATCGTGACGGAGATTTTACGGAAGCTGTTACCCTGGCTTTTGCAGGCAGAACTCGTCCTGTTGTCAGGTTATTTGGTTCAACCTATTTTTCCGATAATCCATTGGAAATCCCTCAAGCAGTTTTTAATCTCCTCTACCACCGGCAACATCTGCCTGCCAATTTCGAACTCTTGCATGAATCTGATTCTTTCCCTCATACACGTTTCTTTATGTCTGGTTCTAAATTAAAAAGCTTGATTACATCAGCATATGCATACGGATTGGATGAATCTTTACTATATGTTAATCAATATCTTGAAAATCCATTAGAAGAAGAAGGTTATAGCAAAATGTTTCTGAAAGAATCAAAACGTTTTGCTGCTCTAAAACTAGCTGTAAGAGACTGCAGTACAGATGGGTGTGAGATTTTCAGAAAGCCTGGCACTTCTTCGAACTGGGTACATATTACAGGACGTTTGGGGATTCCACACACCTCAGCTGACGGTAAAGTAAAACTTGTTTCAGGAAGCATTGTTGAGCGCATGAACAGGGAGGAAATAAAAACGCTTCTGCAAGGGAATGTATTTCTTGATGGTCATGCTGCATATCTATTATCAAATAAAGGATTCAGTAAGCTGATAGGAGCAGAAATCTCATATAGAAAAGAGACTGTTATTCCACCTTTTTATGAAAGTATTCGTAATCCGGAAAGCTATTCAAATATTAACAACCGATTGATGTACAATTATGTTTGGGCATTTTCCCAAAACAAAAAAGATGCTTTCTATCAAATAAAACCATTAAGGGGTGCTGAAATATTAACAGACTTCGTTGATTCAAAAGACCATATTTTCTTTCCTGGTATGATTCGCTTTGAAAATGAACTTGGCGGACGTATTGCAGTCATGTCTTTCAACCTCAATGAAACTTATATCTATTCCCGTTCCATATCAATATTTAATTATGCAAAAAAAGAATTAATGCGCCAGACAATTGAATGGCTGCATAATGAACCACTTCCAGTATTTGTTAAACAAACACCCAATGCTTTTTGTATTTTCAATCGCTCAAAATCAAATGATTATGCAGTTGTGGTTATTACTGGATTAAGTTCCGATTCATTTGATTCAATTTCTTTGGATATTGCGCCGGAGTGGATCAATTCAAGGTTTGATCTTCTGAATAGTAATGGTGTATGGGACAAAGTAAAAGCAGAAACTCAAAACCGTACAATTAAGGTTAACACGAAACTTACTTTAATGAACCCGGTTATTCTAAAGTTTGTTAAATGAAACAAGCATAAAAAAACCATCCCGGCGAATAAGCTGAGATGGTCTCGATATCTTTGGGGTGGTATTGATCGATTTATTCTACTATTTCAATCATTTTGAAGGGGACCCTGATGATGGATTCATAATCCTCACCTGCTTCCAGCATATCTTCATCATCTTCTTCGTAGTACCAGTTTATCACTACTTCGTTCTTTGCCTTATGGATGGCTTCCAGCTTTTTGAATACATCCAGGATACATTTGGAAGAACTAGTGTTGAAATACTCCAGCTGTACATTAACCGTAGTTTTATCCATTGGACCTTTAGCGTACTCCTCCAGCCAATCAACCAAGGGTTTATAAAACTCAATAGAATTTTCTGGAATTGACCGCCCTTTGATCTCGATTTTCCCAGATCCGGCGTCAAACTTTACTGTGGGTGTTTTTGTTGTACCTTCGATTGAAATTGGTTCCATTACTATAAAATTATTTAGTTTTCATCGTTTATATAGACATCCAGGTTGAAAAAATAATAATCATCCTGGTAATGCTGGAAAGTATACTCCAGTTTGTTCCCTGTTTTCCGGGCAATATCAACCAGACCAAGTCCACCGCCTCCTTTGGCAGAAAGCTTCTGGTGATTCAGAATGAACTTGTACATGTCTTTCAGTTCATCCCCTGACAACGAATTGATCTTATCGATCTTGTCCTTCAGAAATTTAATCTTCCCGGAACTGATAAAATTGCCCGTTGAAATCCGGTATGTGTCTTTCTTGCGGGAAACAACCAGTATTCCGAACTTTGATTCGAAATCACTCTTCAATTGATCCGGCAGTTCTTCGATGTGATGATAAAGGTTCTGAAGGCTTTCAACAAGTACATTGTATACCTTCTTTTTTATCTTGGCCTGTTCATCCGCACCATCCATCTTCTCCTCAATCTCTTCGAGTACATTATTGATCAGGTCAGTGGTGATACTGCCTTTATAGGCAACCATAACATCTCCGCCGTTCAATTTGGAAAAATACTCATGAACATCAAAGCTCATCTGCGGAATTGGTTAAATATTCTCTTGACT
>JAUUZM010000030.1 GCA_030589965.1 Bacteroides sp. | reverse complement strand
GCGACCTTAAAGAAATCAATCACTATATAAGAAAAATAAGCTGAGAGATTTATATTCACCATAGCCAGCCAGTATCTATTATTAATGACAAAAAGTCTTAAATATCATTAGAAGGATATCAATGGTCATATACTATCTATTAGATATAAAAAACCGCCTCATCCGGATGAATGAAGCGGTAAAAAAAAATGTGGAGGCAAGGAAACAATTATAGAACCACCTGGAAGAGGATCTTCAACTATTGACTAAATTTGAATACCTGTACCAGGAAGGGTAATGATGTAAGCCTGACGGATTGTAAGATTAAATATTGTTATCCGACCTTCCGAATCCTATTTTCCTGCGGTTCTGTTGCTCTGCCAGTTGTCCTTTTTCTTGTTCTAGTTGTTTGATATATTCAAAGATCAATAGAATGCTGCTATCGTGTTCGGAAAGTTGTTGCTGAATTTGATCAAGCTGAAATAGAATGTCTTTATGAGTTGATAATATCTCCCTCATTCTGGAAAATATCCTGATAATTCTGATGTTTACGTTTATAGCCCGATCACTGTTCAATACGCTAGAAAGCATTAAAACGCCATGTTCAGTAAACGCATATGGATTTGTTCGTCTTTTCTCCCAATTTGCGGTCGCAATTTGCGACCGCAAATTATTAAACTCTTCATTATTAAGTTGAAACATGAAGTCATCTGGGAATCTGTTTAGGTTCCTTTTTACCTGTTCGTTTAGTCTTTTGGTTTCAACGTCGTACAGTTCTGCTAAATCCTGATCTAACATTACATTCTTTCCACGAATTAGATAAATTTTGCTTGTAATAACTTCATCTGGAATTGGAATATTGGCTTCTTCTTTTGTCATTATTAGGATGGTAGTATGTAAATGATTATCTGTTAAAAAGAGATATAGCTCTTTCCCCTTAATGTCGAAAATTTGAGATTATCGAATTACAGGGTTGAGATTTGAAGGATAACAAATTGATTTGGGAATGTTAATAATTCAAATCGGGAGGCTCGGAAAATAAAAAGCCCACCAAAGCTAAAGCTAAGGCAGGCTAAAGTGGAGTCGCCGGGAGTCGAACCCGGGTCCAAACAAGAAACCAATATGATTTCTACATGCTTATCCTTTTATTGGTTGTCGGGAGAAGGCTGGCAAAAGGCAGCCGATCTTTTCCTTATTCCCTTGAGAGTTCGACTTGGCCCCGGGAAAGGGCTTCAGACTATCCTGGCCTGGATGGTACCCCATATACAGTTATCGACCTGGAAGAAACGACTGCGGGATATCCTGCCCCCCACCACCTAGGGCGGGGGATTAAGCTTTATCCATCTAATGGATTAAGCAGCAAGAGCAAAATTATTATTGCCTATTGTGTTTTGAAACCTTGATTATAGAGCAGGATTCAAAGCTCTGCATGCTTGCATACCCGTTTTACCTGCTGTCAATACCAAACGACCCCAGATAGGTATTTGTGTGAGTGTGAGTGTGGGTACAAAACTACAAAAATTATACCATTGGTATCATATTGCTGTACTTTAATAAGTGAGAATGAGTATTTTTACTGGCCTATGAAGTCATTACTGCCTGAAATAAAAGTATTGCTCGGTAAACCCTATGGGGACCTGGAATTCCTTTTGCATTGTATGAAAAGGGTACTTGAGGAGAATGGGGAGGTGAAACTGGCCTGCCAGGTGCCATGGATTTCTGATTGTGAACCGGATTTTTCACCAGGGAACCGGGAGAAGTTACTTCACCTGTACTCGATCTGCTTTCAGCTCTTGAATTTAGCGGAGGTAAATGGTGCAGTTCAGAACAGGAGAAAGAAGGAAGAGGAAGGGGGTTTGAAATCTGTACCCGGTTTATGGGGAAGTGTGCTGAACGACCTTATTGAAAAGGGGGCTTCAGAAGATGACATACTGGATCAACTTGAACAGGTGGATGTGGAACCGGTACTGACTGCGCATCCAACGGAATCCAAGCGGCCTGTAGTACTTGGACTGTACAGAGAGCTATATCTGCTGGTTTTAAAACTGGAAAACTCTATGTATACAAGGTATGAGCGCGACGAGATCCGCTACGATATAAAGAAGATCCTGCATAAGCTCTGGTTCATAGGAGAAATATTTTTGGAGAAACCAGCGGTTGAATCAGAACTTGAGAATGTACTGCACTATTTTTACAGGGTTTTTCCCAATGTACTGCATTATCAGGATTTTAAATTGAAGCAAGCCTGGAGGGATGCAGGATTTGATCCCGGACTGATAAGCGATACAGACAGGTTTCCGGGTATTCGATTTGGGAACTGGGTGGGAGGAGACCGGGATGGTCATCCTCTGGTAACCTCGGGCGTTACGGAGCATACGCTTAAGGCGTTCAGGCTTCATGCGGTTCTTTTTCTTGGTAGAATGCTTGATGAACTTTCAGATCAGCTGGCTATTTACCTGGAGACAGAACGACTTCCGGATACTTTTAGAAATCGCCTAATGGATATCCGGAAGGAAACCGGTTCTTCAGATGAAAATGCACGATACGAACCCTTCAGACAGTACATACATCTGCTGAAAAAGAAGCTTCCGGTGGTTGAGGGGACCGGCAGAATGACAGGGCTTCATGAAACGGATATCACTTACAGGAATTCTGAAGAACTGGAAACCGATCTGCGCCTGCTGAAAGATGCTCTTGAGGAAACCGGAGCATTGTCTCTTGCCAGGTATGATGTGCAGAAAGTCCTCCGTCACCTTAAAGTATTCGGATTTCATCTGGCCCACCTTGATATCCGTCAGAATAGCCGGTACTATGAAGAAGCATTACTTGATATTACCAGGACCAGCCTTCCTTCAAAATATAAAGTTCTTAAGGGGAGCCGGGAAGAATATGAAAGATTTATCATGGAAGAGCTTGTACACAACAGGCCTTTCATTACTCGCATTGAATATCTTGAATCAGGGAATTCACGGGAAGCTGTTGAAACTTTTTTCACACTGGCCCATCATATCAGGCATTACAGTGAGAAGGCACTTGGGTCACTGATTGTCAGTATGACCCGTAATGTATATGATCTGTTCACTGTTTACCTTTTTGCCAGGGAGGCTGGAATGACCCGGCATTCCCCGGAAGGTATGGTCTGTCCACTGCCGGTAGTTCCCCTTTTTGAGACCATAGAAGACCTGAAGCAGAGTCCGGCTGTTCTGGATGAATTTTTATCTCATCCTGTAACCAGGAACAGCCTTAAATACCAGCAACAGCTTAGAAAATGGCATGTACCGGTTCAGGATGTAATGATCGGGTACAGTGACAGCAATAAAGATGGGGGGATTATTGCCAGTGCGTGGAGCCTGTATGATGCACAGGTCAGACTTACGGAAGTTGGCAGGAAATATGGTGTGGACATCCGGTTCTTTCATGGGAAGGGGGGAACCATCAGTCGTGGCGCAGGACCAACTCACTGGTTCTTGCGTTCCCTGCCTGATGCGACCCTGAATGGATTGATCCGGGTTACCGAACAGGGTGAGACCATAGAACGTAAATATGCTAATAAGGCCAATGCGGCTTATAACATTGAAATGCTGGTTGCCGGCACGACTCACCGGGCGGTACTAAACAAACTTGAAAACCCCAGCCATGCTGAAGTCCGCCGAGAGGTTTTTGACTTTATGGCAGAGGAAAGTTACAGGGCTTACCTTGAACTGACCACTCATCCTTCCTTTATCCGCTTCTATGAACAGGCCACCCCCATAGATGCAATTGAATCAAGCAAGATCGGATCCAGGCCTTCCAGGAGAAGTGGGAAACGTTCACTTGCGGATCTGCGTGCTATTCCCTGGGTATTCAGCTGGACCCAGTCCAGGATGCATATCTCCAGTTGGTATGGTGCAGGATCCACCCTGAAGAAAATGAAGGAAACTCATTCTGAATCCTACAAAAGCCTTAAAGAGCTCACCAAATCCGATACATTTACCAGGTACGTACTGACTAATATAGATACCAGCCTGGCGGCAACCGATGAGAAGATAATACGCTTATACAGTGATCTTGTTGAGGATGAGAAGGACCGAAACGATATCTTGTCAATCCTCCTTGAGGAGCTATCACTGACACGTACAATGATGGAAGACCTGCTTGAAAGTCCCATTTCAGAACGAAGGGTAAGTCATTATCATTCAACCCGGCTAAGAGCAGAGGCACTTAATCCCCTTCATAAAGAACAGGTAAACCTTTTAAAAGAATGGCGGCAAGTAAATAGATCAGGTAATAAGGGAGATTCAGAACATCTTTTGCAGAATCTGCTCCTGAGTATTAATGCAATTGCAAATGCAATGGGTACAACAGGTTAAACCTAATCCCTTTTACGAGATTTCTTCTTGGAGCCCTTCTTCTTACCCTTCCCTTTATCGGATGATTTATTTCCTTTTTTATAGGAACCTTTACCCCTATCATAGGAATCCTTAAACTTTGTTCCTCTGAAATCAGAATCCTGGAAGTTTTTGGAGCGGGACTTGCCTCTTGGGGGTGCTTCACCCTCTGGCTTTGAAAGCTCTACAGATACCCTTTCTCCTTCAAATTCACTGTTCTTATCAAAAGCTTTCAGTATTTCGGCTTCGTGACTGCTTTCGATTTCAAAGAAGGAAAACTTTCTGAGGATCTCAATTTTACCGACCTCTATGTCCCTGGTTCGGGTTTGTTCATTTATCAATCCCATCAGACGGGCTGCATTCAGATCATTTTTTTCTCCAAGGTTTATAAAGAAACGTGTAAATCCTTCCTGGGATTTTCGTTCACCCCTATATTCACCATCTGAGGTTTTCCTTCTATCAGGTCTTTCACTTCTTCTATCAGATTTATCGTTGCTCCAGTCTGATCTGTCATTTCTCCTGTCAGGTCTGTCACTTCTCCTGTCGGGCCTATCACTTCTTCTGTCACTTCTTCTATCGGGTCTGTCACCTCTTCTGTCAGAATTACTGGTATCAACATTCAAATCCGGGGCATTTTTGTAATAGGAGAGGAAACGATTAAATTCGACTGAAACGAAATGCTTAATAAGATCCTCACGGCTGAGCCATTCAAGTTTATTATAAATGTCCGGAAGGAGTTCATCAATCTGACCTTCATTAATTTCAACCTTCTCAACCCGGTCAACCAGTTTATACAATTGTTTTTTGCAAATCTCTTTTCCCCCGGGGATCATCTTCTTCTGAAAAGGTTTACCCGATTTTTTCTCCAGCGTCTTGATCTTATTCGTTTCACGGGTATGAAGAATGGAGATTGAAATTCCGCTTTTACCAGCTCTGCCCGTCCTTCCACTGCGATGGATATATACCTCCAGATCATCCGGCAGGTTATAATTTATTACATGGGTCAGATCGTTCACATCCAGTCCCCTGGCCGCTACATCCGTCGCAATGAGCATCTGGAGATGCCTGTTCCGGAAACGTCCCATGACGTAATCCCGCTGGGACTGTGAAAGATCACCGTGGAGGGCATCGGCATTATAGCCGTCATTCATAAACTTATCAGCCACTTCTTTAGTTTCACGGCGGGTACGGCAAAAAACGATCCCGTAGATATCAGGGTTCATGTCGGCAATCCTCTTCAATACCTCGTAACGATGCCTGGCATGGGATACATAAAATTCATGCTTTACATTGTCTGCACCTGCATTTTTGCCACTAACGGATATCTCATCGGGTGAGTGCATATATTGATTGGCGATTCGGACAATTTCTTTTGGCATGGTGGCGGAGAAAAGAAGGGTCTGCTTTCCTTCCGGTGTGGTGGAGAGTATCTCATCCAGGTCCTCTTTGAATCCCATGTTGAGCATTTCATCTGCCTCATCAAGGACCAGCCATTTTATTTTTTTGACTTTCAATACATTCCGCCTGACAAGATCGAGTACCCTGCCAGGGGTCCCTACTACGATATGTCCACCTTTTTTGAGACTCCTTATCTGGGTGTCTATACTGGCTCCCCCGTAGACTGGTATGACTCGGAATCCTTTTTTGTGGACAGAGTATGTTTGCAGATCTTTGGTGATCTGTATGCAGAGTTCTCTCGTGGGACAGAGAATAAGGCTTTGTACTTCCCTGCCGTCCACATCAGCCATCTGGATAAGGGGGAAACCAAAGGCAGCAGTTTTACCAGTTCCGGTCTGGGCTTTGGCAATCAAATCTTTCTTATCACCCAGTATCCTGGGAATAGCTTTTGCCTGAATGGGTGTGGGTTCAGTGAATCCCAGATCTTTAACAGCTTTTAACAGTGAGCCGTCCAGGCCCATTTCTTCAAATAATACCATAATTTTTTCTATAAATAACCCTGATTAATATGGGTTGATTGAAATCAATAAGCCTTCAAGGAAACAGGCCCAAATACCCCTTCAGAAACGCGCGGCAAAGGTAATCTTATATTATTGAAAATCAAGTAAAATTGAAAGCCAAATCCCTGATTGTTCGTTCCTGGCAATAAAAGCATTTTTGTATATTGTGTTTTGAAATGAAAACATTGTCATAAAACATGCGAATAGGTATAATCCGCGAGACTAAAACTCCCCCTGACCGGCGGGTCCCATTTTCTCCCAAACAGGTAGCTAAATTAATATCGAAATATCCGGTGCATGAATTTGTTGTTCAGTCCAGCCCCATTCGCTGCTTTACAGATAAGGAATATTCAGATGTTGGTGTAGAACTCAGGTCGGATGTGTCAGACTGCGATGTTCTTTTTGGGGTCAAGGAGGTAGAGATGGATAAACTGATTCCGGGAAAAACCTATTTCTTTTTCTCCCATACAGCAAAAGAACAACCTTATAACAGGACCTTGTTGCAGGAGATAGCAGGCAGGAAGATTAGCCTGGTGGATTATGAATACCTGACGAACAAGGAAGGAATCCGCCTGGTAGCATTTGGCCACTGGGCAGGTGTTGTTGGGGCCTATAATGGGCTACGGGCCTTTGGAGAAAGGTATCGGGTTTTTAAGCTAAAACCTGCCCATGATTGCCATGATTTGGATGAAATGAAGAAGGAATTATCTCAGATCAAACAGGTGATTGCAGAAATACCACCTGTCAGGATACTTGTTACAGGAGGGGGAAGGGTGGCTAATGGAGCCATGGAAACTTTGGGTGAATTGGGACTTAAAGTAATTTCCCCGGAATCATTTCTGGAGCATGAGCACTCCAGGTCGGTGATCTGTCGGATTGATCCCTGGGATTATGTCAGGCGGACAGACGGGGAGGAGCTTACCCTTGAACATTTTTTCAGGCAGCCGGACAAGTATGAATCTACTTTTAAGCCTTATACCAAAGTAACTGATCTGTTTATTCCCTGCCATTTCTGGGATCCAAACTCACCTGTTTTTATGACTCCTTCTGATATGCGGGAACCTGATTTTCAGATCCGGGTGATTGCCGATGTGAGTTGCGATATAAAAGATCCCATACCTTCAAGCATCCGGGCATCAACCATTGCTGATCCTTTCTACGGCTATGATCCGGCAAGCGAAACGGAGACACTTCCCTTTGAGCCGAGAAGTGTCACCGTAATGGCCGTCGATAACCTTCCTGGTGAACTTCCCAGGGATGCCTCGGAGGATTTCGGTGAGTTACTTTCCGAAAGAATAATCCCATCTCTGACAGGGAATGATGAGGAAGGTATAATTGACAGAGCCACAATTCTCAGGGAGGGTATGCTGACAATCGGGTATAATTATCTAAAGAATTATCTACAGGGTAAATAAAGTAATAATGTTTCAGTTCTGTGAAAATCTATTTTAATTCTACTTTTTCAGATATACAAACTTCAAAGATTTTTATTCAGGTGATGCTCTGATCCGGTCTGTTGATGGTAAGGACCTGCAAATAGGTTATTTCAGTCCATCTATCAATATTCCAGTCCTTTTGGCCGATATGTTCCTTAAATCTGTGAAGGGGGAGAATCCAACCGTAAGTAGTTCATACCGAAGGACCTCAAACTTAGAGTTTACCGAGTTTCCGAAAATATTCCATATCAGACTGGGAATTGGACTTCGGATTTAAATATATTACCTCAGCAAAACCAGCTCGAAAATCTGCAGGTATGATGAATAAATGACGCCTTGGGTTGGTTAGAACTTGTTGAAAACCCATGTTAGCTGGTAAAGCTGAATTGAATTTGCTACCAGTCTATATGTTAGAGGGCATAAAAATATTTACAGGATACCTTTTTGTGATGCTATATTTTATTGATTATCAATCAAGAAGAAATAGTAATGGATGTATGAACCGGGTTCATCGCTACTGAAATCGATATTTAGCGGTTTCCATCTCGATATTTAGTCGTTGAACTAAATGAAAAGGTCTGTGATCATATTAATTTATATCACCATTAATGGTAGAGGAATTTTTGCTAAGGAAATTATTTTTATACCATAGAAAACTAAAAACAAATCTCAATGAAAAGATTTACCTATTTATTAAGTTTAACCATAGCTGCTTTTGCAGTTGCCGCAATTGGAATGGTTGGTTGTGAAGGTCCTGCTGGCCCTCCAGGTCAAAACGGAACGGACGGAACGGACGGAACTAATGGTGCTGATATGGATGCAACCTGTAAGGTGTGCCATAATGAAACATCAGATCTCCTGGCCAAACAATATCAGGCCAGTAAATCAGGGCATATGATGAATAATAATTCTGAAAGAAGTTCAGCTTCATGTGCTGCCTGTCATACCCATGAAGGATTTCTCGACAGAATGGCATCCGGCGAAATGGAAGCCTCCGCGGATATTTATGATCCTACTCAGCCAAACTGCCGTACTTGCCATGATATTCATGAAGCCTACACTGAGGATGACTATGCTATCAGTTACACAGATCCTGTTAAGCTCTGGATCAATGATGTTACCGTTGATTATGATAACGGTAATGTCTGTGCAAATTGCCATCAGCCAAGGCTTATCGATCCTTATCCTGTAGCAGGGGGAGCGGATGTAAGTATTACTTCTTCTCGCTGGGGACCGCACCACGGACCACAGGCTGCTACTGTGTGGGGAACCTCCATGTATGAAATTGCAGGTAGCGAATCTTATCCTGCTGCAGGGTCTGCCAAACATGCTGATGCGGGTTGTGTTGCATGCCATATGGTAGCCATCCCCGAGCATGGTAACTTAGCCGGTGGACATACACTCAATATGAACTTTTTATATCATGGTTCTGTGTCAGATAACGTAGAAGGTTGCGTTGGTTGCCATGGTGATATTGACGATTTTGATGTGAACGGCGGTTTGACAGAAATGACAGCCCTTTATGATAGCCTTGGGGCCATTCTTGTTACCAAAGGATGGATATCTGAAACCGGAAGTGTAAAAGGCAGCTCCAGTGCACCTCTTGTACTTGCTCCTGATGATGCCGGTGCATTACTGAACTGGAGGTATATGCTCGAAGACAAGAGTATGGGTATCCACAATCCAAAATATATGAAGGCTGCTCTGAAGAATTCAATAGCGCATCTCAGTAAATAAATTTTCGAATTTCATAACGGAAAGGCTTGCCAATATCGGCAGGCCTTTCTTTTTTTTTATATTTGCACCCTAATTTTATTAAAGTTTATAGCGTGAATAAGAATAAAACTATTCAGAAGAAAAAGCTATGGCAGCATCCTTGGAGATACAAGGAAAGCTTTCTTGTAGTGATGGAACTGGCTTTGCTTGGACTCATATTTGAGGTTTTAACAGGAGGGAAGGGAGCTCCACAATTACAATGGCCGGTTAATGCTATTGTGGGAGTGCTTATTATTTCCTCTGTAGGAATAATCTATTACAAGTACAGAAAGAATCCAGTTATTAAATGGTTGGCAAGTGTGCCAGCTGCCATATCGGCGATCAGCTTTTTTGCAATTGTTTCCTTACTGCTGGGTTTCATTCCACAGGACGTGGATTCGGGCAGCCGTTTTGTGAATATGCTCGGACTATCGCATATGAAGAACAGCTGGTTGATGATGGTTTCCGGATTGTACTTCCTGATTGCGCTGGGATTTGTGACCATGCGCCGATCACTACCATTGAACCGGAAAAACATAGGATTCCTATTGAATCATGCCGGACTCTGGATCACAATAGCTGCTGGCTACCTTGGGGCTGGCGATCTGGAGAAAAAAAATCTACGACTGGTGGAAGGGAATGAGGCCACAAATATTGCAATGAATATGAGAACGGGAACTATGGACGAGCTTCCATTTTCTGTCCAGTTATTGGATTTTAATATTGAGGACTATAATCCTAAAATTGCCATTGTGAATGCTTCAAGCGGTACACTGGTTGAGGAGGAGGGAAATACAATACAAATTATTGAAGAGGGACTAAAAACAAACTTGCTGGACTGGGAGGTTGAGATACTGGAATTCATGCCTGACGCTTTTGCCTTGATTGGCAAAGACGAGTATGTTGCAAAGGATAGCATGGGATCTGCTCCGGCTGCCCTGGTCAGGGCAACTCATTCAGGGAGCGGTACTGTTCATGAAGGCTGGATATCATGTGGCAGTTTCGGCGTTATGTTTGCTTCTCTGGAACTGGGTAATAATACAATACTTGCTATGACAACTCCGGAACCCCAGAAATATTCCTCTGACCTGGTGATAAAGGATAATGAGTTGGGTGATACCGAAGTCAGGGTTGAGGTAAATAAACCCTATAAGCATAAGGGTTGGAAACTGTACCAGTTATCCTATGATGAACGTATGGGTAAATGGTCCCAGCTATCGGTAATGGAAGCGGTCAGAGATCCCTGGCTTCCACTGGTATATACAGGTATATTTATGTTGTTGGCCGGAGCTGCTTATATTTTCTGGACCGGTAATAAAACTAAAGGATAAAAAAAGATGGACTGGATAAATTTCCCTGCATATGCAGGTATAACATTTCTGAGCTGGTTTCTGGGTGCTTCCCTTATTGGATTCTCTTCAAAGGGAAAATGGATTGAAAACACTGGACTGGGATTAATAATACTTGGAAACCTGGTGATGATATTATTCGCTGTACTATTGTGGATACATCTTGAACGTCCACCGCTGAGGACACTTGGAGAAACCCGTCTCTGGTACTCCATATTCCTGCCTTTTGTCGGAATTATTACCTATTTCCGCTGGAGGTATAAAATTTTCATGTATTATGCCCTGGCAATGGCCTCCCTGTTTCTGATGATCAATTACACGAATCCGGAGACCTATTCAAAGACGCTGATGCCCGCCCTTCAATCCCCCTGGTTCGTGCCTCATGTCATCGTATATATTTTTGCTTATGCGGTTCTGGCTTTTTCATCAGTAATTGCACTGGCCGGTTTATACCAGGTCTATTACAAACAACTCAATGCAATAGTACTGAAGCTTGCTGATAACCTCGTTTATGTTGGGTTTGCATTTCTGACTCTTGGACTATTGTTCGGGGCACTTTGGGCCAAGGAGGCCTGGGGACATTACTGGACCTGGGATCCCAAAGAAACCTGGGCATTCCTGACCTGGCTGGCCTATCTGGGGTATATGCATTTCAGGCATTTCCAGCCCAAGAAAGTGAAAGCGCCCCTATGGGCCCTTAGCGTGGCATTTATTGTACTTCTGATTTGTTGGTTTGGAATCAACTACCTGCCATCAGCTCAAAATTCAGTACACGTATACAGTTAAATTCCTGCATGCAGAAGGGGGTTTATTTCAGAATGACGATGAGTGCGCCTGTGATGTAGGCTGCCAGCCACCAGACATAGGCAATTCTTGTGTACCAGTGCAATCCTTTTGGTACCCTGGTGTTTAATCCATTTTTCAAACGCAATCTCCAGAGCAATACGGCGTCGATCAGCATGCCTGTCAGGCTGGAATATCCCAGAAGGCCATGGGCTGTAAATGCAGAGTTTTCCGAACCAATGATCATAAGAATCGTTGCGGTGATATCGAAGACGAGGCCAGCGCTTACAAAAACCAGAACACGTTTGCTTATGGTATGCCTGACCTGCTCTGTAATAATTCCGATAGAATAAAAGATCAGGGCAAGGTTGACAATAGTGGCACCAACTATAAGGATTGTTTTCATAGTTCCTTTTTTTTAACTGTCAGAGGCTGGCATGTTCGATGACCGGAAATCCCTTTTCCCCAAGACTATTATAATAACTGATAAATCTCATCTTAAAGAAAACACCCTCCGTGTCTCTAATGATGTAAGTGATGCCGGGGCGGACAGTATAAACTGCTGTGTTGCTGTTTTGATCTACTACCACATCTTTCCATTCATACCCGATAATATCCTGGACCGTACTATAGGAATAATTAGCAAGATCTTCGAAATTGATGTCCTGGAATGCTTTCACAGAATCGACAGCCACTGTCAAAGAATATCTGTTCAGGAGTACACCCCGAACATAATACGGAGTCGGGATCCCATCATCAGTGAAGATTATGGAACCGTATTGGGTAAAGAGCAGATCCCAGTTATTTTTAACAGGCTCCAGATCCGGGATGGTTTTCTTATCGGAAGTTCTGAAATAGATGTAGTTATAGAGTTCATCTTTTAAGATTTCGAATTCTTCCCATTCCCCCGAGGGCCATGCCTTTATTTTGAACAAATATCCATACTCACTGACCTGAAGAAATTGGACTGCCCAGGAGGCTTCATAGCTGATACCATCATATTTTCCAAGCAAGTAAATCTGTTCCGTATAAATAGTGTCTTCCTCAGTAAATAATACCCATCCCGCGAAAGCGGAGGAATCCGGATCACCTGAGGAATGATCAAATATCCACTCTTCCAAAGGGGGATTAGAAGTGACACTGTCAGGAATTGAAGTACCGGAAGGATATACGGCCCAGTAATCGGATGAATTAATCCCAATTTGCGAGTCCCCTGCCTGAGCCCCAAGCTTGATCGTCCATTCCCCATTTGGGTTCTCAGAGCTGACCGTATTTGTACCCAGGTCAAAGAAGGCCTGGTTGGTATACATAGATTTGGTGAATTCGTAACTAATCTCGTCTCCGGGGATGTGGGGAGGGACCTTCTCGTCTTCCTCGAAACATCCTGTCAGGGTCAGAGCAAGGGCTAAAAGTGTTAGAATTATATGAGTTCTGAGGGTAGCCATTCTTAATATTTCTGAATATTATAACGCAGACTTACAAAGAATGAACGACCCCAGGCTGCCGGGTAAGATCCGGTTCCTCCGCCTGAATGGGCGCCACTTGAAGAACCGCTGGACAATATATTGGTATAATTAAAAAGATTATTGGCTCCGATATTCACCATGAGCCGATCATTCATCCAGGATTTACCTACAGAAGCATCCAGGTTATGATAACCGGATATATACCCTTCCAACAGTTCTCCGTCAGTTGTGAATTGAAGCTCCGGTTGTTTCCCGTTGTATTTGTAGCTGATAAGAAAACGAATATTACGGCTGATCCAGTTATAGCTTGTACTTGATGTAATATCGGTAGTGAATCTGAAAGGGGATGATGTTCCGCTTTCTTCATCTGCAAATATCTTATAAGCTACCTGGAAAAGTCCCACCTGGAAAGTGAAACGTGGGTGCAGTGTATACTTGAAATTTACTTTACCTCCAAGGGTGCGGTACTGGTCTACATTAATATAGGAGTATAGGGTAGCACTGTCACGTGCCAGCATGATCCGGTTATGGATGGAATTATAGAATGCTCCTGCTTTAAATGTATATCGGTTCGTATTTTTCTCCAGGTTATGGTCCCAGCTTAAGTTTAAATTATGGGAATATTCTGCCTGAAGATCGGGGTTGCCCCTCAGGTTGTGGTTTATATCTACAAAGTACAGATATAGCTCCTTAAGGGAGGGAGCTCTGAATCCACGGGCATATGAGCCCCGCAATATATGAGTTCCCCCGGAGGGCTGGTAGCGGATATTCAGGGATGGAACCAGGGGGGAATTATATTTGGTATTGTATCCATACCGCAGGCCGGGTTGAAATGAGATCGTTGGGGTGGGTTCATATTTCAGACTTGCAAAAGCTGCATAATCACCAATAAACTGGCTTCCATTCTCAATCCTCTTTCCTTCACCGGTCTCCAGGTTAATATCAGTCCCAGCCTGGTAGCTGAGTTTTTCAGAGATCTGCTCATCCGTGAAGGTTCCCCTTATCAAAAAGGATGTGAATTTGGTTGTGTCGTGTGCAGAAGGGTCAGGTGTTAAAAGTTGATCAAGGGTTGTAAGATCCTTGATAAATGTATTTTTCACCCTGTTGTAAAAAGAATGGGCAAAGACAATATCTACTCCCCTCCCTTCAGAGATCCGGTAATCAGCCTGAAATCTTTCAGAGAGACGTTTGGTATAAAACCAGGTGTCGAATGCGAATTCCTTGTATGGAGGTTGAAGATTACCCTTGTTCTGAATCGTTTCGTCGAAATACTTTAGATCGACTTTAAATCCGAACCGCTGACCGGTAAATTTGTAATACCCATCGAGATTGTATTGTAGCTTGGGTTTCCATTGCATAGAACGGCTGGTGTCCGGATCAGAAAATCCAGAGAAAAAATTCCTTGACCCCGTGAGGGAAACGGAGCTTTTACCAAACCCGGCACTTCCTCCTACATCAAAATTATACACTCCAACCGATTCTATATGGGAGTTGGCCCAGGCGGCTAATTTTTGTCTGTGGTTCTCCTTTGTAATAATATTTATTGCTCCGGCCAGGGCATTGGATCCGTAGACAACAGACATAGGCCCTTCAACAACTTCAATGTGATCCACATTATACATATTAATCTGAGACAGGTCGATGTTGCCGTCCATTCTTCCCAATACTGGTACTCCATCAATCAAAATCTTAACATGTTCTCCTTCCAGTCCCTGAATCTTAAGGCTTGAACCAAGAGCTCCATCGTTTTTAATTTGAATTCCTAATTCATTATTTAGGGCCTGTGAAAGGTTTACGGCTCCTTTCTGTCTGATAAGCCGGTTATCAATAACACCGACATTGTAAATGGACTGGTCCGCCCGCTGAGGTGAATACTGCGCGGTCACTACGACACCTTCCATATCAATAATGCTGTGTTCCATATATAGAGTATACTTACCAGCCGTTTTAAACGTGTCGATAAGAGTTGTGTAGCCAATTGCTGTGGCAGCCAGTTGGAAGGGAAGATTCTCAGGGAAAGTGACCAGGCCTTTTTCATCCGCTATGATATTTTGTATAACGGACTTATCAAGGCTTTCAAAACAGACATGGGCGAATGAAACAGGTTCACTGGTTTTACTGTCAACCAATATTAAGGTAGTTTGAGAGGTAATGCTCAAGAAGGGCATTCCCACAAACAATCCTGTAAGTAGTATTTTAGTAAAAATCCTCATCCCTTTCTCTCAAGCCCTGTTGTGACTGGATTATGGCAGGATTACTATCTGTGTAAGTATCCCGGCCTAGCGAATTGTAAATCTACGGACTGCCCGTATTTCATTATTTCTTACCTGGAGCATATACAT